>CAYOTJ010000410.1:3560-3996 GCA_964406855.1 uncultured Saprospiraceae bacterium | reverse complement strand
ATATAGCGCGCCGGGTAGCGGCATCGGGCCAGCGATCACTGTCGCGGCTGATCTTGCGTATTGCTGTTGTAGCGGTATCGCTCAGTGTGGCCGTTATGATTTCGGCCAGCGCCCTTATTTCCGGCTTTAAACAGGAAATTTCAGGTAAAATCTTCGGCTTCTGGGGCCACATTCACATCACCGACCCCAATCTGAGCCGATCGCTTATCGAGGCCTACCCCATCAGCAAAAAACAGGACTTTTACCCTTCGTTGGATACGCTGCGTAGTGTAACTTACGTACAACGGGGCGCCAACTGGCTTGGCCGGCCCTACGAACGCGCAGCCGTTACCCGCGGCGGGGTGCGCCACATTCAAGTCTTCGCCGTAAAGCCGGGCATCATCAAAGCCAAAAATGAAATCGAGGGCATCATCCTCAAAGGCATAGGCCCCGATTT
>CAYOTJ010000410.1:0-3550 GCA_964406855.1 uncultured Saprospiraceae bacterium | reverse complement strand
TGCCCGATTCCAGTCTCTCCCGCGACATCCTGCTCTCCCGCCAAACCGCCGACCGCCTCCGCGTGAGCGTAGGCGATAAGTTCGACATTCACTTTGTAGAGCGGGGCCAGCAAATCAAGCGGCGCTTCACCGTCAGCGGCATCTACAAAACCGGCCTCGATGAATACGACCGCAAGTTTGCCCTCGTCGACATTCGCCAGATTCAAAGTCTCCTCAACTGGACGCCCGAGCAGGTCAGCGGCTTCGAGGTCTTTGTGGATAACCTCGACGACCTTAGCGCCATCAGCGAATACATTTATTACGAACAGTTGCCCACCAACCTCTACGCCGAAACCATACGCGAAAAAATACCGGAAATATTTGAATGGCTCGATCTTCAGAACATCAACGAAGCTGTCATTCTTTCACTGATGATCATCGTGGCTATCATTAATATGATTACAGCCCTACTGATCCTTATCTTGGAGCGCACCAATATGATTGGCATACTTAAAGCGTTGGGCACGTCAAACTGGCGCATCCGAAGCGTTTTTTTGTACTATGCCGCTTACATTGTGCTCACCGGACTGCTCTTCGGCAACCTGCTGGGACTGGGTTTTTGCTGGCTACAGGACACCTTTGAATTCATCCGCCTCGACGAGGCCAACTACTACCTTTCTGTGGCGCCCATTGCCATCAATTGGTGGTGGGTACTGGCCCTCAATGCGGGCACGCTGGGCATTACCTTGGTTTTCCTCATCCTGCCTTCTTATTTGGTGAGCCGGGTAGACCCCGTGAAGGCCATCCGGTTTAGTTAGTTGTATTTTGCCATCGTCCTAAATACATACGCATCGTGATCAGCATCATCATGGGCTCCGACTCTGATCTTCCCGTCATGCAGCCGGCTGCCGAAATCCTGGAGCGCTTTGGGCTACCCATAGAGGTTACCATCGTTTCGGCCCACCGTACGCCGGAGCGCCTTTTTCACTTTGCCCAAACGGCCCACCAACGGGGTGTGCAAGTTATCATTGCGGGCGCCGGCGGGGCGGCCCATTTACCGGGCATGGTAGCCTCTTTGTCGCCGCTGCCGGTCATTGGGGTTCCCGTCAAGTCGTCGAACAGCATCGACGGCTGGGACTCCATCCTCTCTATTCTGCAAATGCCCAATGGCGTGCCAGTAGCTACCGTAGCCCTCAATGCCGCTCAAAATGCGGGCATATTAGCCGCCCAGATCATTGGGGCCCAAAGGCCCGAAATACGGGAGAAGGTCGCCGCCTTTAAAGCCGAATTGGCCGCCGGCGTAGCCGTAAAATACGAAGCCCTCGAAGCAGAAGGTTATAAAAATTATTTAGCTAAGCGCAGCAAGGGCTAAGCCTCCGCACGAGCGGCAAAGGGCCGTTCAAGTGGTAAATATTTCGCAGCGGCCAACAACTTTTTCTATCTTGCCCTGTCTTTCACAACGACCAAATAACAACGATCAAGCTATGGCTCATCCGTATCCGCA
Source organism: uncultured Saprospiraceae bacterium (assembly GCA_964406855.1). Classification (GTDB taxonomy): domain Bacteria; phylum Bacteroidota; class Bacteroidia; order Chitinophagales; family Saprospiraceae; genus JAUMBM01. Next base: position 2,067 of record CAYOTJ010000410.1, on the reverse strand, counting down.
TTTGTTGGCGCCCCTCGATCTGGGATTTACCCAAATTCGCAATCGCGTACTTATGGGCTCTATGCATACCGGCTTAGAAGAAACCAAAGACGGATACCGCAAGTTGGCGGCTTACTTTGCCGAGCGGGCCAAAGGGGGCGCAGGCCTTATGGTTACGGGCGGCATAGCGCCCAATCGGTCGGGTTGGGTAGCGCCCTTTTCAGCCCGGATGACCAACCGCAACCACGCGCGCAAACACCGCGAGATCACCCAGGCCGTACACGATGAAGGCGGCAAGCTGTGCATGCAGATTCTGCACAGCGGCCGCTACGGCTACCACCCGCTGGCGGTGGCGCCCAGCCCCCTCAAATCGCCCATTTCGCCTTTCAAGCCTTGGGCGCTGCCCGGCTGGGCCGTAGAGCGCACCATCAACGATTTTGCGCGCTGCGCTGCTTTGGCGCGGGAGGGCGGCTACGACGGCGTGGAAATTATGGGCAGCGAGGGCTACCTCATCAACCAGTTTATCGCGGCTCGCACCAATAAGCGCGCCGACAAATGGGGCGGCAGCTACGAAAACCGCATCCGCTTCCCGTTAGAGATCATAAGGCGCACCCGCCAGGCCGTAGGCTCCGACTTCATCATCATCTATCGCCTTTCCATGCTCGACCTGGTGGAAGGCGGCAGCAGTTGGGAGGAAGTGGTAACGCTGGCCAAAGCCGTTGAAGCCGCCGGCGCCACCCTCATCAATACGGGCATAGGCTGGCACGAAGCGCGGGTGCCTACCATTGCCACTATGGTGCCCCGGGCCGGCTATGCCTGGGTTACCCGCAAGCTCATGGGCGAGGTAAGCCTGCCCCTCATCACCACCAACCGGATCAACACCCCGGAGGTAGCCGAGCAGTTGCTGGCGGAGGGATATGCCAACATGGTATCTATGGCCCGTCCCTTCTTAGCCGACCCCGACTTTGTCAACAAAGCCGCCCAAAACCGGGCCGACGAAATCAATACCTGCATTGCCTGCAATCAGGCTTGTCTCGATCACGTCTTTGAAAATAAGCTCGCCTCCTGCCTCGTCAATCCCAGGGCGGGCCGCGAGTTGGAGCTCGTATACCGGCCCGCAGCCCAGCCTCGGCGCGTGGCCGTCGTAGGGGCAGGGCCCGGCGGCCTCTCCTGCGCCCTTACCGCCGCGCAATGCGGCCATCAGGTAGACCTCTACGATGCCTCCGACCGCATTGGGGGGCAGTTTCTGATGGCTAAGCAAATACCCGGTAAAGAAGAATTTTCGGAAACCCTGCGCTACTTTGGGCGCATGCTACAGTTGCAAGGCGTAAACATACGCCTCAATACCGCTTTCACCGCCGATATGGCCGCCGCCTACGACACCGTCGTGCTGGCTACAGGCGTGAAGCCGCGCCGGCCCGCCATCGAAGGCATTGATCACCCTATGGCGATGTCTTACATCGACTTGCTGCTGCACGGCAGGCAGGCAGGCAGGCGGGTAGCGGTTATCGGCGCCGGCGGCATCGGTTTTGATGTGTCGGCCTACCTGATCGAAGAACACGCTTCCGCCTCGCTCGACCCCGCCCGCTTTTTGCAGCAATGGGGCGTAGATATGCAATACCGCCAGCCCGGCGGCTTAGCCAAACCCCTGCCCGAAGCGCCGAGCCGGCAGGTATACCTCTGCCAGCGCAGCGCCGGCAAGCCCGGCGCTAAGTTGGCCAAAACCACCGGTTGGATACACCGGGCCACCCTCAAAAGTAAAGGAGTGGAAATGCTGGGCGACGTCAGCTACCAACGCATCGACGACCAAGGCCTGCACATCCTTGTGGGCGGCCAACCCCGGCTGTTAGCCGTAGACAACGTGATCATATGCGCCGGGCAAGAACCTCGCCGCGAATTGCTCGACCCCATTCGGGCCTTGGGCATAGAAGCGCACCTCATTGGAGGCGCCGACGAAGCCGCCGAGCTCGACGCCAAGCGCGCCATTGAACAGGGCGCGCGGCTGGCGGCATCGTGGAGCCGATAAGCATGCGGCGCGATAAAAGGCTACTGCTTCACAAACGACCGTCGCAGCATACTCCCCTGCTC
>CAYOTJ010000409.1:0-3997 GCA_964406855.1 uncultured Saprospiraceae bacterium | reverse complement strand
GGCGCTAAGCAGTCGGCAGCCGACACTCAACCTCGGGGAAATAACCTTAGCCGAAGACGCCGTGGCCCTGGCAGAGGTAGAGGTGAAGGCTTTGCGCAGCCAGATGGAGCTGAAGTTGGATAAAAGGGTATTCAATGTGGCTCAGGACCTGACCAATGCCGGCCGTACAGCCGCCGATATTTTAGACAATGTGCCCTCGGTGACGGTAGACGTAGATGGGCAGGTGAGCCTGCGCGGCAGCCAACAGGTGCGCATCCTGATCGACGGCAAGCCCTCCGGCTTAGTGGGACTGAGCGATGCCGAGGGGCTGCGCCGCCTACAGGGCGACCAGATCGAGTCGATAGAGGTGATTACCAACCCCTCGTCGCGCTATGATGCAGAGGGCGAAGCGGGCATCATCAACATCGTGCTGAAGAAGGATAAAAAGCAAGGCGTTAATGGTTCTTTTGCCCTCACGGCGGGTTATCCGGACAACTACGGGGCATCGTACAGCCTCAATTTCAGGCGCCGGAAGGTGAATTTTTTCTCCAACTTCGGCCTCAACTACCGCAAAGGGCCAGGCGAGGGCTCGGGCTTGCAGGAGACCTACGAAAACGGCGCGCTGGCCTCGTATTTTACCACCACCCGAAACCATAGCCGGGGCAGCTTAGGCGGAAATATACAATTGGGCGCCGACTGGTTTCTCACAGAGCGCCAAACCCTGACGGCCTCTGGGCTCTACCGGCTGGGCCGGGGGCAGAATGAGAGCGAGCTGATCTACCGGGATTTCGATGCCCTGGGCCAGTTTTTGGGCTCCAGCCGGCGCTCCGACGACGAACAGGAGGATGAAAACAACGTAGAACTGGCGCTGGGCTACCGCAAAACCTACGATACGCCCGACCGGCAGTTGACCATCGATTTTAAGTACATCGACGACGAAGACCTTGAGGAGTCAGACTACCTACAGACCTCCCTGCCGGAGGGCGACCGGCTGGTGCAGCGCTCCAGCAATACCGAAAACGAGCGCAATGTGTTGTTCCAAACCGATTATGTGCATCCGCTGCCGGGCGACGCCCGCTTAGAAGGGGGCATGAAGGCCAATTTGCGGTTGGTAGATAATGACTTTCTGGTGGAAGAGCAGGGCCTAGACGGCACCTATTCTCCCTTGCCGAGCTTCGATGATCAATTGCAATACGAAGAAAATGTATACGCCGCTTATGTGCAGGGCGGAAAAACCAAAGGGCAGTTTTCGGGCCAATTGGGCCTCCGGGCGGAGTACTCGGATATAACCACTACGCTGCTGCGCTCAAGTGCCGTCAACAACCGGCAGTACCTCAATCTGTTTCCGAGTTTGTTCCTGTCGTACAAGCGCAGCGAGGCCAATCAGTTTCAGTTGAATTTCAGCCGCCGCATCAGCCGGCCGTGGTTCCGCATGCTGCTGCCGTTTACGGGCCTCAGCGACCCCCGCAACAACCGCATTGGCAACCCCAACCTGAACCCCGAGTTTACGATGGCCTACGAGGCGGGCTACCTGCGGTATTTTGAGCGCGGTTCGCTGCTGTCTACGGTGTATTATCGCCGCACGGAGGGCGTTATTGAGCACATCACGCGACAGTTGGAAGACAATAATGTAGTCTTTTTTCCGGTGAACCTGGCGCTGCGCAACGCTTATGGCTTTGAGTTCAGCCTCTCGTACCGGGCTACAGAATGGGCAAACATTAATGCCAATGCAAATGTATATCGGGCGCTGGTAGAAGGTGAATACGAAGGAAAAACGCTAAGCAGCGATACGTATACCTGGAATGGCCGGGTGAATGTGCGCCTCAATCTCACTAAGCAGCTTACCTTCCAGCCGGCTTTCAACTACCGGGCGCCGCGCATCACTACCCAGGGGAGGGAGCTGGCCATCTACCACATGGACGCAGGCTTGGCCTACGAAATTTTAGCCAACAGAGGCAGACTGACCCTGAGCGTGCAGGATGTCTTCAACACCCGCCGTCGGCGCAACATAGTCGACTTGGATACTTTTTATTCAGAATCAGACTTTCAGTGGCGCGCCCGCCAGATTACGCTGGTATTCAACTACCTGCTCAATCCGGGCAAAGGCGGCAAAACCGAGCGCAAGGACGCTTTTGAAGGAGGCGAAGGCGGCGGCGATTTTTAGCAGTCCCGCCGCAACCCGGGTATGCGGCGTTCGTAGTATCGCCGGGCCTGACGCTAAGGCGACGACGCCCGATGAAGGTCGTTTTGTTTTTGGGGGGCCGCGTCGGCGGGCCGGAAGGCAGCAGCTTCCATAGGCGGATATGGCCGGCCCGCCGACGCGCCGGGTCGTCCGCTATTATGGCCGTCCTTTAGGGGCCGGCCATACCGCTTCCACCCCTGCCCCGGGGCTCTCCGGGTTGGCATTTGCTCTCGCAGAACGCGAATGCCCGCCAAAAGAAAGGCGGCAGCCCCTTCGGAAAGGGGCTGCCGCCTTTGTCGTATAAGCACAGTATTATCTTCTTAAAATGTGGGGATACGGGCTCTCCCCCCCAGGTTTGCCCCTATCCCCCCTTGTATCATCGGTGGTTAGTACCGATGATGCTTGTGAATACTTGTGGTACAAAGATGGGGTGAAAACGGCAAAACAAGGGTTTACGGATGTTGCATTTTGGTTTACGGATGTTGCATTTTGGAGATTTTATGGCCATCTGCGTCAAAATTTACGAACCTTGAGATGGAGCGGTCATTGAAAAAGGACATTTTCAGCGAGGCATTCTCCGGCTAAAGCAGGCAGAGAAAATAGTATAAAAAAGCCGGCCCTGACAAGTCAGAGCCGGCTTCTTAAATTTTAAGTGCTGATTAGCGCTGAATAATCAGGCGCTGCGTAGCTTCTGTATCGGCGGAGCGTACCTTGATGAGGTACATCCCCGGATGATACTTCGACAGGCTGAGGGATTCAATAGCCGATTGAACCTCGTCAATCTCCCGGATGAATACCGTTTGACCGGTGATGCTGATAACTTCAATGCGAACGGCTTTTCCGAACCACTGCTCCAAGTCAAGCGCAACCTCGCCTGTGGTGGGGTTCGGGAAGAGCCCAAAGTTGATCACGGGTTGTTGGTCGGCAGCCTGACTGCCAGGTTGCACGCCTGCCAAAGGTAGAACGCCGCCGCCCGTAGTCGCCACATTGTCGAAGGTAGCGTTGGTGGTCGTGTTGACGTTGATGCTTTCGCTAAAGATGCCTACATAGATGCATGGCGCCATGCTTATGCTGGCGGAGAAAGCAAAGGTCCAGTTAACGCCATTTACAGAGGTATAACCCGTGAGGGTGCTGCCATTGCGTTCAATGCGGAGCCATATGTGTTGGGGCCGGTTGAAGTTAAGGCTGCTGGTGGGGCCATTGTTGGTTGTGCGAATATCCCGGCGTACGATGCTGGTGAGCTGCGTTTTCAGCGCCACCTTTTTAGCGCCCGGAGAGAGGGTTTCGCGCATCATTACACCGGCCCATCCGCCGCCGTCAACCGTGAGTACCCGAGCTGTGATCGAGCTATTGCCGCACAGGGTCTGGTAAACGAAGTTGACATTGTCGGCCGTAGGCGAGGAGACATTGGTGCTACCCACCGTAAATACGTCGGTTGGCGATGGATCGCAAGGCGGGAAATTGGTATTTCCGACGCCGCTGTTGCCAACGACGCCCTGCTGCCAGGTACCGCCGCTATTGCCATTAACATTGTCGATGTTACCGTCGCAGTCGTTGTCTATGCCGTCGCAGACTTCGGTAGCTGCCGGATTGACATCGTCGTTGTTGTCGTCGCAGTCGGTATTGAGCAGACTAAAGCCGGGGCCGGGGTTGTTGCAGAACAACTGCCCCACGCCGGCGCCAAAACCATCGCCGTCGCCATCTACATAGTACGTAGTGAAGGGCTGGTTGTCGCAGTTACCCGGCGCTGTGGCGCCTACCTGCGTGGTATTGCTGCGGCAGCCGTTGGCGCCCAGTACGGAAGCGATGATGGTCTGAGCCGGTCCGGTCTGGTTG
>CAYOTJ010000408.1:0-4030 GCA_964406855.1 uncultured Saprospiraceae bacterium | reverse complement strand
CAAAAAACAAAAACATCACCCGGTAAGGCGCCAAAACCAAGCTTCTTTGCGGAAAAGATTCATGTCTTGTTCACTAAAGCTTTGCACCATGAATACTGATCTGCCCATCTCCAGCGTAATGACGCGCAAGCTGGTAACCATCGAACCGGAGACCACGCTGGCCCGCATCAAAAACCTGTTTGAAAACAATAGCTTCCACCACCTGCCCGTCGTCAGTGCCGAACGCAAATTGGTGGGTATCATCAGCAAAGAGGATTTTGCCCGCGCAGCCTACTTGCTCTCTCTCAATACCAGCGGCAAAACCTACAGTCACTTAGAATATGGCAGCCTCTCCGCTAAAGACATCATGACCATCTATCCGGTATTTCTGGAGCCGGGCGACACCATTGGGTTGGCGGCCGATATTTTTTTAGCCAACAAATTTCATGCCCTGCCCATACTTGAAGATGGCGAGCTCATGGGCCTTGTCACCACCCACGATCTGGTGCGCTTTGCCTTTGCCGACGTAATTTCCACCGATCCTATAGCCAATTTTTGATCAATAACGGCTGAAGTTGGCACTTAAGGCTGCACTTCGGCAACGATGCGGGTCTGGTAGTGGGCCAGCAGTCGGCGGGCAATGGCGGTATGGTTGTACTCGCGTTCGGCAAATTCCTGGGCCTGGCGCCCCATGCGTTCGAAGCGAGCGGGCTTGCGGAAGAGGTAGTCGAGGGCTTGTAAAAACTGAGCGGCGTCGTTGGCCACGAGGGCTTCCTGTTTGTGGCGGGCGCCGATGCCCTCCAAGCCTAAGCTGGTGCTGATGACGACCTTGCCGAGCACCATCCCTTCGAGGATTTTGGCGCGCATGCCGCTACCCGACAGCAGAGGCACCACCATGAGGCTATGGGCGCTGATGAATCGGGCGGCGTCGGGCACTTCGCCGTGGATAAATACATTGGGCTGGCGCAGATTGAAGAGGTGAGCGGGGGTGTTGCGGCCGGCGATGTGGAGCTCTACTTCGGGATATTTGCGCCGTATCTGGGGCCATACTTCGGCGAGGAACCACTCTAAGCCTTCGAGGTTGGGCATCCAGTCGAGGCTGCCAATAAAGGAGATGGATGGCGGACTGCGGAAGCTTCCATAGTCGGGTTGATAGTCGTCGGCATTGAGGCCAATGGGGGTGACGACGGCGGGAATCTGGCAGCCGAGGTTGCGGAAGATGTGCAGGTCGCGGAGGGTAATGGGCGCCAGCATATCGTAGCTGTTGAGGAACCGCTCTTCGAAGGCTTTGAGCTTGCGGGTGAGGTGGCGCAGGTACCAGCGGCGGGGGCCGGGCTTGCTCTGGCGCACCATACGCTCCCAGATTTCGTGTTCTACGTTGTGGGCGCGCATGACCACTAAAGCTTCGCTTTTGCTGCGAATGAGAGGCACGTAGGGTGCGAGGTAGAGGGTTTCGAGCTGAATGACGTCGTAGTCTTCTTCAGCCAGCATCTCGGTGAGGCGTTTGGCGTAGGCCGCCGACTCGAAGCGGGCGATGTGGTAGGAGTCGCTGGAAAAAAGGTTAAAAAACGCTGCGGAGAGCCTAATGCGATTATCGACTTGCACCGTTTGTATGCGGCGGTAATGGCTGAGCTCGGGCGGTATGCCCTGCTCGATGTTGAAGTAGTGCTTGCTGGTATTCATGGCCAGCAGGCTCACTTCGCAACCGAGCTCATGAAGGGCGCGACTCAGGCTATGCACTGCAATAGACTCTCCGTCTTTGAGCGGAAAAGGAAATTTTTTACAAAGTAGAAGAATCTTCATGCAGCTGATGTTTTCTCTGTTTAATCAATACCCGCGCTATTCTGCGCGTACTTCCTCCTGATCGGCCCGCCAGGGCGGCGACACAATGCACAGGAAGCGCAGCGGCCCGCTGCCTTCGTTGCGCACAAACTGTTCGACGCCTGCCGGAATGAGCACTACTATACCCGGCGACAAAGCATAGGCTTTACCGCCTACATAGGCAGTGCCATGACCTTCTGTGATGATGTAAGCTTCCGAACTCTCTTTAATGGTGTGCGGCAGAGAAGCCGCACCGGGCTCTAAGGTAGCGTGGGCAAGGCTGTACAACAGGTCGTGTCCGTCGTTTTTGGGATGCAGTACTTCCCGGATGTGGGTGGCGTCGCCGGCTATGAAGGCAGACACTTCATCAATATGCTTGTAGATCATATCGCTAAAACACTTACAAACGAGAATTAGGGCGCTTTGCGGTTATCGTTGCGATTGGCATCCACGAGGCGCATACCGGGGTCAATCTCTACCGTTGCCACCTGAGCCGTCGCCACAGGTAAGGTAAGGGTGTAGACGGGGTTGGTCCAGGGCCAGTCGGGGGCGGCAATCCATTGTATGGCGCCATCGGTTTGTTTGGCGCCCCGCATGAGGTCAAGAGGGATGGTATAGTAGCGTTTGCTGCCGTCGTTGAGCGTCACAACCACATCTACGGGCATGGGCATGAGGCCGTTGCGGCGCAGCGTCACGTTGGTGGCCTTACCTTTATCGGCTTCCTCCAATGCCGTGATGGCGTAGTCGCTCAGGTGAGTGGTATTAACCATATACTCTTTGTACCAGTCGAGTTCCAGCCCCGATGTTTTTTCCATTACGCGGATGAAGTCGTTGGGATTGGGGTGGCGATAGCGCCATTCGTGGTAGTAGCGCAACATGCCCTGGTTAAAAGCCTGCTCGCCGATGATGTACTTGAGCTGATGCAGAAATACCTCCCCTTTGACGTAGGCGGCTACGCCATAGGCGGCATTGGTCTGAAAGTGATCGGCATGGACGCTCAGCGGCTCGGCCTGGCCGCCCTGGGTAAAGGCGATGTGGGTTTGATTGGCGCCCGTATGCGGGTTTTCAACGGCATTGCCGGGAATGAGTTTTTCGCGCCTCAGAAAATTCATCACCTCATTGGAAGCATAGCTGGTAAAGCCTTCGTCCATCCAGGCGTAAAGGCTTTCATTGGTGGCCATCAGCATCTGAAACCAGGTGTGCATGAGCTCGTGTACCGACACGCCTACCAAGCTCACGAGGGTGCGCTCGCCGGTGATGAGGGTGCCCATGGGGTATTCCATGCCGCCATCGCCGCCCTGTATGAAGGTATATTGCTTGTAGGGATAGGGACCGTAAGTGCGCCCGATGAAATCGAAAGCGCGATCCATGATGCCGGGCAGGGCATCCCAGTTTTCGGTAGTCTTAGGGCCGGGTTGGAAGAAAAAGTGCAGCACTGTGCCATCGGCCCGGGTGAAGGAGGTATGCCTGTAATCGGGGTCGGCGGCCCACATAAAGTCATGCACCATAGGCGCCTTGAAATGCCAGGTGAGCTTGCGCCCGCGGCCGGCGCCGGGCTTATCGGTATAGCCGTGGCCGATTTCTTCGGGGTTTTGCAGGTAGCCGGTGCCGCCGATGATGTAGTCTTTATCAATGGTAATCTTGACGTCGAAGTCGCCCCAGATGCCGTAGAACTCGCGCCCTACATAGGGGTTGGCGTGCCAGCCCTGCTCGTCGTACTGGCACATTTTGGGGTACCACTGGGCCATAGAGTAGGCAATGCCCTCGCTGTTGTTGCGGCCTGAGCGGCGAATCTGGAGGGGTACCTGGCCTTTGAATTCCATCTCAAAGACGGCTTTTTGGCCGGGCAGGATGGGTTTGGCCAGTTCTACTTCCAGGATAGTGCCCTCTTCGGCAAAGCGAACGGCGGCGCCGTCCTGTTTGAGAGAGGATACGCGAAGGTAGCCGATCTCATCGGGTTTGAGCCCACCGATGCGCTCGCCTACGCGGGGGTCGGCATCCAGCAATTCGCCCGAGCGGACGTCCATAACGCTCCCGGGCTGAAAGGCATTGAAATACAGATGATAAAAGACCCGCCAGAGCGTATCGGGCGAATGGTTGACGAGTGTCAGCCGCTGGCTGCCATCGAAGGTATGCGAACGGACGTCGAAGTCGATGTCCATCTCATAATTGGCTGCTTGCTGCCAACGACCCGACTGAGCCTGTACAGGCGCGGCGAGTAATACGAAGC
>CAYOTJ010000407.1:0-4034 GCA_964406855.1 uncultured Saprospiraceae bacterium | reverse complement strand
GTTTTCGGTAAGGCGTGGTGCGTATTTAGCGACCTACGACCACTTTTGCGTAGCGGATTATTTTTCCGTGCAGGGTATAGCCTTTTTCCACGGTGTCTACTACTTTTCCGCGCAACTCATCGGTGGGCGCGGGTATTTCCGTGATGGCTTCGTGCTTTTCGGCATCGAAGGGGAGGCCGTTGCTGTCGAAAGCTTCGAGGCCTTTGTGGCGGAGTACGTTGTAGATTTTTTGATACAGCAGTTGTACGCCTTCGCTAAAAGGCTCGGGGCTGTTTTCCTGATCGGCGATGCGCTTGGCCCTGTCAAAATCGTCAAGAACGGGCAAAAGCGCTGACAAGGTGTCTTGCGCTGCGGTGTTCATGAGATCGAGCTTTTCGCGGGTCACACGCTTTTTATAGTTGTCGAACTCTGCGAACAAGCGGAGGTATTTGTCTTTGAGCTCGGCGACTTCGGTACGCAGCGCATCGGCAGATGCGTCGGCGGCAGTAGCGGCTTCGGCTTCGGCAGCTTGGTTTTGCGCTGTTTCAGGCTGAGTGTCGGCTGCATTCGGGCTTTGTTCAGCCATATCTTTGGTTGTAGGTTCCACTGGTTCGTGATTTCCGTTTTGATTCATAATCACAGGCTTTTTTCAACGATTACATCCTATGTTTATCAATTTTGTTGCCAGTTTGCTATGCGCTGTGGGTAAACGTCAATTTGTCAGTTTGGTTTTCAGGTACCGGTTTACCTGATCGGCGGGCAGATTGATGGCGATGACGTTGCCTTGTGGCCCCAACAAATAGGTAGTGGGCACCTGGCGGATGCCATAGCGCTTGGCTAAAGGCGAGTTGAAGAAACGCAGGCTGGACGAGAGGTCGAGGATGTGATCGGGCCAAACAAGACCATCGCGCTCAATGGCGCGGAGCCAGCGCTGCCGGTCTTCTTCGATGCCTACGCTAACGATGGTGAACCCCTCTGCATCGGTGAAGCGGCTTTGGCCATACTGCTGATAGAGCGCTACCAGCTCCGGGTTTTGCTTTCGGCAAGGGCCGCACCAACTGCCCCAGAAATCGAGTAACACATAGCGCCCGCGCAAGGCTTCCAATGAGAAGGGCCGGCCGTCGAGTCGGGTTGACTCAAAGGAGGGGAAGCCGTCGCCTTCGCTTTGGGCGGGGCGCATATACAGGTAACGACCCAGTAAAGCCAAGGCTATGACGCCTATGAAAATCCACCTTGTAAAATTTCGACTTTTGTTGTTCATCTGAAAAAATAATTTAAAATTTGTCTGACAATTGGCTTAATTGTTTGGAGTCAATTGTTCCTTCCGAATAATGCACGTTTTGGTTGGCGCCGGCTGCCCGGCAGCAAATTTGTCATCCCCAAAGATCAGGTAATCATTTGTTGTCTGCTTGTGCCCAAAGACACAAATGCCGGTTTTGTCCTTTTCATCTCGCTATAAACACTCAAAAAGATGAAGCAGCTTTACTATGGCGTATTTTTTCTGATATTGGCAGCTATAAGTCCGGGCCGACTTTGGGGTCAGTTGGCCGACGGCTCGGTGGCGCCTGATTTTACGCTCACCGACATCAATGGCCAGACGCACAACCTGTACAGTTACCTCAATCAGGGGAAAACAGTCTTTCTCGACTTTTTCGCTACCTGGTGCGGCCCCTGCTGGAATTACCACAACTCCGGAGCGCTGGAGGGCTTATACGAAGCGTATGGCCCTAATGGTACGGGTGAAGTGATGGTCATTGCCATAGAAGGCGATGGCAATACGACTTTAGCCGACCTATATGGCACGGGTTCCAATACCCAAGGCAACTGGGTAGCAGGCACGGCTTATCCCATTATCAACAGCGCCTCGCTCAATGGCGCTTACAACATTGCTTATTTTCCTACCATTTACGGCATTTGCCCCAATAGGGCTATCACAGAGGTAGGGCAAATTTCTACCGATCAACTCTACGATTTTGTTGGGCAGTGTCCCTCCATGACGCCGGGCTTTTCCGATTGGGAGATCACGCCCGTGGTCTGTGTCGGGGGGCAGGATGGCGCCATCAGCATAGCATCGGCAGGAGGGGTCATTCCGCTCACTTACCGCTGGAGCAACAATCAGAACGGCGCCATGGCTTCGGGCTTAGCTGCCGGCAGCTACCGTTGCACCATCACCGACGCGCTGGGGCAAACGGCCGTTTCGCCCTGGATCAATGTGCCTCAGCCGGCAGCTCCGCTCAATGTAGCCGTTGATGAAATTGAGAACGAAGGTTGCTTAGGGCAGCCCGGCTCCATCACCCTAAACGTAACGGGGGGCTGGGATGGTTACGAATACGATTGGAATACCGGGGCTACCAGTCCTTTTATAGCGCTGGCGCAGGAGGGTATGTACAGCGTTACCGTCACCGATGAGCGAGGGTGTACAGCTACCTTGGGCGGCATTGAGGTATTGCCGCCACCCACGCCTGATGTGATAGCGCTGGCGCCATCGGGTATCACTTGTGTGGCGCCTACCGTTCAGTTGAGCGGTCTGGGTTCTTCGGAAGGCAGCCAATACGCTTATGCCTGGACGACTGCCAACGGGCATATCGTGTCGGGGGCCAATACGCTTTTGCCCGTAGTAAATGCGGCCGGAGTATACACTTTGCAAGTCGTCCACCTGCCTTCGGGCTGTAGCGCTTCCGATGAAGTAACGGTAAGTGCCAATACCGCTACGCCCAGCGCTGCCGCTACCCTGACGGGCGGCATCAATTGTGTGTCAGACCAGGCTACGCTTCAAGCGTCCGCCGGCGGAATGACCTACAGTTGGAGTACGGCCAATGGCCAGATTAGCGGGCCTGCCAATCAGGCTCAGCTTGTGGTGAGCATGCCGGGCGTTTACACGCTTGCGGTACAAAACCCCGCTAATGGTTGTTCTGCGCAGCAGTCGTACACCATAGCCGTCGATACCTTGCCGCCTGCCTTAGCTCCGCTGCCGGCGGCCATCACTTGCGCGCAAGCGGCAGTCGTCCTCAATACGGGCTTTGCCGATGCTCAGGCGAGTTTTGCCTGGAGCGGGCCGGGCGGGTTTACCTCTGCGCTGGCTCAGCCCTCGGTGGGTGTTGTTGGTCTATACAGCGTAGCCGTCACAGGGGGCAATGGCTGCGAGGCGTTGGGCAGCGTTAGCGTTGGCTACGATACGCTGCCGCCTCAGCTCAGCGCCTTGGGCGGCGTGCTCAACTGTTGGGTGGATACGCTGGCGCTACAGGCATCTTCCACTACCAGCGGCGCCCAACTGTGGTGGACCAATGCGGCCGGCGATACATTAACCCCGGCCTTGGCAACGGCTTCCGGCGCGTATACGGCTCATGCCTTAGGCGCCAACGGCTGTATCGAATTGCAAACCGTGCAAGTGCAACAAAATACAACGCTGCCTATGCTGGCCGCCAGCCCCGATCTGGCCTTGCCCTGCAACAACGACATCGCGATGCTGACGGCTAATATTGCCGGCGACAGTTTGGCTACTTTTGTTTGGTCGGCGGCAGGCAGTGGGTCTATTATTGCCGGCGTCGCCAACGATACGGCTATGGTGCAAGGTCCCGGCCAGTATGCGCTTTTGGCCATCTCCGGAATCAATGGCTGTGCGGCCGCAGATACGGTTGTCGTTACCCAACCCCAGGCGTTGAGCCTGGCGGTGGCGCTGGAGCCGGTAAGTTGTTTCGGTCTGTCGGATGGCGCCGCCGCCGCCGATGCGGGTAATGGTATAGCCCCGTATAACTATGTCTGGAGTACCGGCGATACGACGGCTATGGTAGGGGGGCTGCCCGCCGGCTCGTATACGCTTACCGTAACCGACTCTGGCGAATGCCTCAGGGTCGATACGGTGGTGGTCAACCAACCGGTAGCGCTGGCGCTGAGTATTTCTGCTACGCACCAATCGGCCTTTGGCGCCGACGATGGCAGCCTTACGGCTAATATTAGCGGCGGAACAGGCGCCTACGCCCTGCTGTGGAGCACGGGCGATACCTCGGCGGCCCTCAGCGGATTGGCGCCTGGCGCCTATGCCCTCAGCGTTACCG
>CAYOTJ010000406.1:0-4070 GCA_964406855.1 uncultured Saprospiraceae bacterium | reverse complement strand
GAAGCCGCCTTGTTCAGCACAAAATTTACTCGCTTTCGCACGATCATGAATCCCCGAATATGCTCTTATTCGGGCTCGAAGCCGAGTACGATGTTGAAGTCGCCTAAGTTTTTGAAGTTACGGGGCGTGCCTGGGTCGAGGTATTTGTCGAAGCCGATACCGTAGTCGAAGCCCAGCGTGCCAAACATAGGCAGGAACACCCGGAGGCCCATACCTGCGGAGCGCTTGAGCTCGAAGGGGTTGAAGTCGCGGAGCTCGCGCCAGGCGTTGCCGCCCTGTGCGAAGGCATGCACGTAGATGGTAGAGCTGGGGTTGAGCGACAGCGGGTAGCGCAGTTCGAGGGTAAACTTATCGAATACGGGGGTAGCGATCTGACGGTTGCGGGCGTCGAGGTTGGCCTCTATATCGGTGACCTCATAGCCCCGCATAGAGATGATGTCGAAGCCGGCGAAGCCAAACTGCTGGTTGTTGATGCCGTCGCCGCCGAGTTGGAAGCGTTCGAAGGGCGAGGTGCCCACGGCAGCGTTGTAGGAGCCCAGCAGGCCAATTTTAGCCTGGGCTTTCAGCACCAACTTGCCCACAATAGTGGTATACCATTCGGCATCAAAGCGCCATTTGTGGTACTCCAGCCAGCGGAATCGATCCTGGGTACTGAGGTCGGAATAGTCTTTGTTGTTGAACAGCGAATAAGGGGGCGTGAACTGGGTCGTGATTGAAACATTAGAGCCTTCTCTCGGGAACAGCGGATCGTTGATGGTGGTGCGGGCCAAGGTGAGGCTAAGGCTATAGTTGTTGTAGTTGCCCTCCGAAACCACCTCGCCGTCGTCGGTGCGGAAGAGGCCCGTGATCCAGTTGTTGAGGCGAAGCGTCTGGATGTTGAGGCCGCCGCGCAAGATGAAGTTGTCGTCGGGCCAGCGCAGGCGCGTACCTAAGCTTACGGAGCCTTGCAGGATGTTGAAATTCTGGTAAGCGTCGCTGTTGCGATTGCCAAAGGCGAAGCTGTTGTAGAAGCCGGCGACTGTGAGCGAGGTAGGCTTGCGCCCGCCCAGCCAGGGCTCGGTAAAGGAGACGTTATATGACTGGTAGAAGTTGCCGTTGGTTTGGGCGCGCAGACTCAGGCGCTGACCGTCGCCCTGAGGCAGCGGGTGCCAGGCTTCGCGATTGAAAATGTTGCGCAGGCTGAAGTTGTTGAACGACACGCCCAAGGTGCCAATGACCTGGCGGGCGCCGCCCCAACCTGCCGAAAGCTCAAGCTGGTCGGAGGGCTTCTCTTCCACAGTATATTCAATATCTACGGTGCCCCGCTGCGGGTTTACGGGTGTGTTGATGCCCAGCGTTTCGGGGTTGAAGTAGTTGAGGTTGATGATCTCGCGCTGGGAGCGGATGATGTCGGTACGACTGAATTTATCGCCGGGGCGGGTGCGCAGTTCCCGGCGGATAACGTGCTCGTGGGTGCGATCATTGCCGGCAATGGTCACCTTGTCGATGGTAGCCTGGGGGCCTTCGAATATGCGTATTTCGAGGTCGATAGAGTCGCCTTCGATGGTAGTTTCAATTGGGTCGGCCTGGAAAAACAGGTAGCCGTTGTCCATATATAAGGTACTCACGTCGCGGCCATCCTGACTGAAGCGCAGGCGGTTTTCGAGCAGTTCCTGGTTGTAGATTTCGCCGGGGCCGATGTTGAGTACGCCCTGTAGGGTAGGCGTATCGTAGATGGAGTTGCCTTTCCAGACGATATTGCGGAAGTAGTACTGCCGGCCTTCATCGAGGAAGAGGCGCAGCACCAAACGGCCGTCTTCATCTCGCCACATGCTGTCGCGCAGGATACGGGCATCGCGATAGCCGAGGGTGTTGTAGTATTTGATGACGGCCAGTTGGTCTTCTTCGTATTTGTCTTCGTTGAATTTGGAGCTGGCAAAGATGCGGCGGCGCTCTTTGGTATTTTCCATCTCCTTGCGCAGTCGGCGGGATGCCACCTGAGTGTTTCCCACAAACTCTACGCGCTCAATTTTTATGCGGCGGCCCTGGTCTACGTTAAATACCAAGCGCACCGAGTTTACGCGGCCGCTGTCGGGAACTTCTTCAACGCCTACTTTGGTGTCGAAGTAGCCCTTCTCCACGAAATAAGCCCGAATGCCCTCGGCAGCGTTGACCTTGATGTTTTCGGTAACGATGCCCCCTCGGAGGATGTATTTGTTGACTTCCTCGTTGAGGTCGTCATGATAACTTTTTTTAGCGCCGGTATAGGAATAGCGCGATAGGCGGGGGCGCTCTTGCACCACGATTTCGAGAAAAATCACATCGCCTATGACTTTTTCCTGAAGGATATCGACATGTGTAAACAGACGGAGACGCCAGAGGTTGCGCATGGCGCGTGGGATGTCGTAGCCCGGAATGCGGATGTTGTCGCCTACTTTCAGGCTGGTGACGCCGATGAGCGCATTGGCGTCGCTGAAGAAAGCGCCACTGACCTTAATGCCGCCAATCTCATAGTCTTTGGGCTGGCTGTACGACAGGATGTCAAGGCTATCGCTGCGCGTTTGCGCCGACAGGCTGGTCGTTAACAGGAGCAGACTTGCACACAGAATAAAATATCTCATCATGTTCAATAACTTATGACCCAACATCACACACCATTAGCCGCCTTTGGGCGCTCTCCACAAAGAGACGACAGACCGAAGGGGGGTTGTATGTCAGGATGCAATTTGTTCGCTTATTTTGCCAAATCGCCGTTCGCGGTTTTGGAAATCGATAATAGCCTCGTAGAGGCGGCCCCGATCGAAATCCGGCCACAGTACTGGCGTGAAGTACATTTCGGCATAGGCCAGTTGCCACAGCAGGAAGTTGCTGATGCGCTCCTCGCCACTGGTGCGGATGAGCAGCTCGGGGTCGGGCATACCGGCAGTGCTAAGCGCGCCGGCTAAGGTTTCCTGGGTAATGCTTGCGGGACTGAGTCCGCCATCGGATACCTGTTGCGCTATTTTTTGTACGGCCTGAGTGAGGTCCCACTTACCGCTGTAATTGAGGGCCAACACTAAGGTCATGCGGGTGTTGTTTCGGGTTTGTTCGATGCCGCTGAGGAGAGCTTTGTAGGTTTTGTCGGGCAGTTGGCTCAGATCGCCTATGGCCTGAAGCCTGATGTTGTTCTGCATCAGGGTTTTAAGTTCGCGGTGTACGGTATCCACCAGCAACCCCATGAGGGCATTGACCTCGGGGCGGGGTCGGCCCCAGTTTTCGGTAGAGAAAGCATAGAGGGTGAGGTACCCCACGCCCAGCTCAGCAGCGGCTTCGGTAATTTCGCGTACAGCGCGCACGCCGTTGCGATGCCCGAAAACCCTCGGCTGACCGTGTTGTTTGGCCCAGCGCCCGTTGCCATCCATGATGACAGCGATGTGCTTAGGCAACCTCTCTGTGTCTATTTTGGCTTTCAAATCCATTTCACTGGCTTCTGCTCACCAAAAAAATCGGTGGGCGATGGAAAAAATGTGCACAAAGTTACGAAAAGAATGCAATTTAGCGGATCATACAAAAGGTACTGTTTGAATATGAAAGAGGTAATTTTTTCCGCCGTAGGCCGCCAGCAGCGTGCTTTCGTCGATTTCAAATATGAGCGCCCCGATATAGAGGGCCTTTCCAACCACTTTTACAATGCCCTCGACCGGTTTCGCGCCGCACCGTCCTATGCCGTTGCAGAGGAAGCGATGCAGGAACTCTACCGGCAGCGCGCCCACTTCATGACGATGTACAACATCTGTCTGATCCGGCATACCGGCGACACCCGCGACGCCTTTTACGAAGCAGAAAACGACTTTTTCGACCAAACGCTGCCTCGCTTTGAAGAACTAAAGACCGACTTTTACCGCGCCTTGCTGGCTACGCCCTATCGCAATCAACTGGCCGACCGCTGGGGCGCTCAACTGTTCCGCATTGCCGAGCTGAGCCTGAAATCTTTCCGACCGGAAATATTAGCCGACCTTCAGGAAGAAAACCGGCTGGCCAGCGAATACGACAAACTTAAGGCCAAGGCCCAGATCACCCTCAATGGCGACGTCTTTAACCTGTCTACCATT
>CAYOTJ010000405.1:0-4072 GCA_964406855.1 uncultured Saprospiraceae bacterium | reverse complement strand
ACTTCGTCGAGGAGCAAGACGACGGGCTTGGAGACGCTGCGGCACCAGTCGGTGAGGTATTGTTTGAGCAACTGAGCGCTCGGCGGATAAGCGTAGGGATTGGGCGGCATGCAGTCTGCTTCCAAAAAAAGTTCAGATAGCTGATAAAGCGAACGAATAAATACCTCGTTGGCGCCTTCTACGGAAATACTGGGATAACCCGCCGACTCCAAGGAACAGACCGTAGCCACGTACTTCCCCTCCCGATTGAGGCGGTGCGCCAGCGAATGCAAAAAGGTAGTCTTACCCGTCTGGCGAGGCGCATGGACGAGGAAGTATTGTTTAGCTTCGATGAGCCGCTCAACATCATCGTACATATCCCGAAAAGGATTGACCATGTAGTGGTCTTCCGGCTTGCATAGTCCCGTGGTGTTGAAAAATCGCTTCATAGCTACAAAGATAAGGGATATTTACTTGAAAAGACGCCCCGTGGCCACGCGATGTTTTAGACGGTATATGCCCGATTGCGGGGAAACGCAGCGCGGGTGGAACCCGCTTTAAGCACGAGATGGAACCTCGCGCTAGCGGAGCGTAGTAACTACATAGCTCAAAAGGATATAGATGAACGGCTAAGATAGCTTACATCTCGCTCAGGCGCAGAGAGATTGGGGAACGAAGGCCAACTCGCTCCACAACCACCATACGGCATACCTCCGGCTCTATTTTCATTGTACGGCCGACAGATACCTGCACACCCGCTTACGCTTTTTTAGCCGCGCACAAGTCGCTTTAATCTAAATTAATAAAATTGATTGATTATCAACAATTTAAACAATAAAAACCAAAATTATGTGTACAATTTTTAAAATTTGGCACGCTTTTGGAAACGCTTATCATAGAACGCAATCATTGTTGAAAAGCACAAAAATTATCTTTGTATGACGAGCACTATATTTCAAAAGTCAACCCTGGCGGTAGCCGCCATTTTAGTTCTTTTTGTGGGCGCAGCAAGCGCTCAGCGCGCCATTTTCACGGAGGCGGTCAATCAGGACGGCGCTTTCCAGATGCGCAACCTGGAGCTGCCGGAATGGGACGTCATTGCGGCCGGCCCGGGCCGCGACGGCATCCCGGCTATAGATGAGCCCATCTTTTCGGAAGCGCGCCATGCACGCCAACTAAAATCGGAAGAGCAGGTGTTGGGCGTAGTCGTAAATGGCCAGGCCAAAGCCTACCCAATGCGGATACTGGCGTTGCATGAAATTGTAAACGATAACTTTGGAAATACGGCGGTAGTAGTCACCTACAGCCCGCTATGCGGAGGCGGTTCGGCCTACAAGTCAGAGGGGCGTTATGAAGACTGGCAGTTTGGGGTTTCCGGGCTGCTGTACAACAACAACCTGCTGATGTTCGACCGGCAGACCGAGAGCCTTTGGTCGCAGTTGCTGGGCCGGGCCGTATCGGGGCCGGCGGTAGGGCAGCAATTGGAGCGCGTGGCCTGCGTGGCCACTACCTGGGGCGAGTGGAGCGAGCGCTACCCGCAGTCGCTGGTACTGACCACCCAAACGGGATTCAGCCGCAACTACGAAGTAAATCCCTACGAGCAATACGCCGGCAACGACCGGCTGATGTTTCCGCTAAACCATACCGATAAGCGCTTGCCGCTGAAACAGCGGGTGCTGGGCGTAGAAGTGAACGGCCAATACAAAGCTTACCCCTACAGTCTGCTGGCCGGCACAGAAAACTTCATGCTGGAAGATAATGTAAACGGCCAGGCCATCACCATTGAGTTTGTCCCCGAATCACAAACGGCCTACGCCACCGACGAGCTGGGCAATCTGCTGCCCACCATGAGTGTATACTGGTTTGCCTGGTCGGCTTTTCACCCCGAGACGGCCATCCATGCGCCCAGCGGTCGGCCCGGCGGCATCAGCATGAGCTTGGACATGGAAGAATAATACAGGGGATTGCCTGCCCCGCTAAAATAAAGAAGGGCCGTCTTAAGGCGGCATGCTAAAGATTTTCATGGGATAAAAACGGATTTAGCTCGCTCCACACAGGCAAGGTGGGGCGGGCTTTTTGTTTCCGGGTATCTAAAAATACATATCTTACGCCAGAAATTTTAAGTATCGTTATCATTATGGATACATCCGCAGCTTTTATAAAAAACGACCGCCGGATAGTGGCAGGATGGACTTTTTTTGACTGGGCCAACTCTGCGTTTGCGCTGGTCATTACCGTTGCCATTTTCCCTGAGTATTTCCTGGCCGTAACCGACGATATGGTGAACATACTAGGCGCCAAGGTGAGTGCCAGTAGTTTGTATGCTTTTGCTATTAGTGCGGCGTACCTGCTTATCGCTGCTGTATCGCCCTGGTTGTCGGGGATAGCCGATTATGGCGGACGCAAAATGTGGTTCCTTCGATTGTTTACCACTATGGGCGCGCTGGCATGTATAGCGCTGGCTTTCTTTAAGGGGATGCCTACGCTATGGCTGGGCACAGGGGCTTTTATTGTAGCTATGATCGGTTTTGCGGGGGGGCTGGTGTTTTACAACAGCTACTTGCCGGAGATTGTAACGGAAGAGCACTACGACCGGGTTAGCGCCCGAGGGTTTGCCATGGGGTTCATTGGCAGCGTGCTGTTACTGATTGTGAACTTATTCATGCTACAGCGCCCCGAGTGGTTTGGGTTGCCGGAGGAAGGCACCCTGGCTGCCCGGGTGTGTTTTATCATGGTGGGGGTATGGTGGATGGGGTTTGCGCAGATTCCCTTTCGGCGTTTGCCCAAGGACGTGCGCAAGAAAGAGCGCCTGCGCCCCCTGGCCCGCAAGGGATGGGAAGAGCTGAAGAAAGTATGGTCGTCGGTACGGCATCAGACCCAGATCAAGCGCTTTTTGCTGAGCTTCTTTTTTTACAGCGCCGGGGCGCAAACGGTGCTCTATCTGGCGGCCACCTTCGCCAAGATAGAACTGCTGTTCGACTCCACAGAGCTCATCCTGCTGGTGCTCATCCTACAGATTATCGCCATTTTTGGGGCTTACTTTTTTGCCTGGGTATCGGAACGGCGCGGCAATAAGCTATCGATTGCGATTATTCTTTTTATTTGGACAGCCATTTGCATAGCGGCTTACTTTGTGGCCGATAAGATCCAGTTTTACGGTCTGGCGGTAGCAGTGGGCTCAGTGATGGGAGGGATACAGGCCATGTCGAGGTCTACCTACTCCAAGCTGCTGCCCGAAGACACCAAGGATACGGCTTCTTACTTCAGCTTTTACGATGTACTGGAGAAGTTGGCCATCGTTGGCGGTACGTTCAGCTTTGGTTTCATTGAGCAGCTCACCGGCAACATCCGCTACAGCGTGTTGGCGCTGGCTACTTATTTTGTGCTCAGTCTGGTGTTGTTCAGCCGGGTGAAAGTGACCAATAACGAGCAGGCAACAGCCTAAAAAACAGATAAAAGACCGTTATGAAAACACCATTGATGAGCTTACTGGTCATGAGCGCACTGCTGGGCAGTTGCGCACCTCAGACAGAGCCCCAAGCCAGTACGGGGGCAGTTTCTGCTGCCAAAAAGCGGGCCGACTACGCCATAGCCATCCATGGCGGCGCGGGAACCATACGCAAAGAAGACCTCACGCCCGAACAGGACTCGGCCTATCGGGCGGCGCTCAATGCCGCCCTTGACATAGGGGAGAAAATCCTGAGCGAGGGCGGCGATGCCCTTGATGCCATAGAGCAAACCATTCGCTATCTCGAAGATTCGCCCTTGTTCAATGCCGGCAAAGGCGCAGTGTTTACCCATGAAGGCAAAAATGAGCTGGATGCCTCCGTGATGCGAGGCGCCGACCTCGGCGCCGGAGCAGTGGGCGGCGTAACTAATATAAAGAACCCCATCTCGGCGGCGCGGGCCGTCATGGAGCAGTCGCCTCACGTGATGCTAACGGGTAGGGGCGCCGAGCAATTTGCCCGCGAGCGGGGCTTAGAGATAGTTGATCCCACCTACTTTTTTACCCAAAATCGCTGGGAGGGGCTCCAACGCGCCAAAGCGGAGGAGGCGGTTCGGCTCGACCACGACGGTAAGCAGGGCTATGCGC
>CAYOTJ010000404.1:0-4084 GCA_964406855.1 uncultured Saprospiraceae bacterium | reverse complement strand
ATTAAGTGGAGGAACCCTTTCAAATAGAGGAAATGTAGGAACCTCGCGCCCACCCACTTCACTCCGCCGGAAGCGTTTCAAAATCCTCCTCCTCAAACTGTTTAATGACCTCAAGGGGGCCTCTTTGAGGCCGCCAACCCAACGTTTGCTGCGCATAAGACGAATCATATACCCGATCTATAGAATCGGGAAATTTCCAGTTCTTGGCATTAAACGCTTGGGCTAAAAGCGGATGTCGTTCGCGGATCACAGCCTCGGGGTTTTCAAACAACCCCTGGCCATCTGACGGCAAAAACGGCGTCGCTCCCGAAACCACATACAGGTCAAAGTTTTTAGGCTTATCCCGTTGGGCGGCTAATAGATGAGCCGTTGCAACATCTCTATAGTCAACGCCCCTATGCAGTCTGTAAACCGCCATCTTGGGAGCAGGCTCTGGAAAACACCTCGACATCCGGATTACACTCACGGCCAGGTTTGTGCCTGAATATTCCTTTAGCCTATTTTCGGCTTCCAGTTTTGTTTTGTGGTAAATGGTTTTGGGTTCAGGCGTTGTTTGTTCATTTACCCAAGCTGCTTTTCCGTGCCCTTGGTTTGCATATCCATACAAAGCCGTGGTGCTGGTAAAGACCAACTGCGAAACCCCTGACGCCAATGCCGCCCTGCAAATTTTGTCAGTAGCCTCTACATTAATATCATAAAATGCTTTTTCTGAGGCAATTCCCACATGAGGCGCATGTAGGGCGGCAGAATGAAAAACGGTATCTACCCCCTCAAAACTGCGCAACAGTTGCTCGTAGTCCCGGATGTCCATAATTTGAGATGTTGCCGAAGAAGGCGAAACATCTAAGCCAATAACCTCACAGTCTTGGCAGAGCTTCCAATGCAGCGCACGTCCAATTCTTCCGCTACTGCCGGTAATAACCACTTTTTCCATCATCGAAGGTTAGAGATTTATAAATCCTGGGCTGAAGAAGTCTATTGTGATTTTCTTTTTTTTTTTGGGCCCCGCCGCGCAGCATCTACCGCTGTTATCGGCACGGGCGGCGCCGCCGCGCCCTCGTGTTACTCGGTCGGGTAAACGTGCTCCGCTCCTATAGCAGCAAGCCCCGCCGTCCTTTAAGGGCCGGTGGGGCTTGCTGCTATACCGCCACGTCCGCCGTCGCTTCGCTAGTCGGCTAAATCTTCGCTGCGCTCTTCCGGGTACCGCGTCTTCGTGCC
Source organism: uncultured Saprospiraceae bacterium (assembly GCA_964406855.1). Taxonomy (GTDB): domain Bacteria; phylum Bacteroidota; class Bacteroidia; order Chitinophagales; family Saprospiraceae; genus JAUMBM01. The sequence continues at coordinate 2,866 of CAYOTJ010000404.1, read as the reverse complement.
TCAGCCGGGTAAAAACTGCGCCCCCTGGTCCGACGCGACGCACACCAGACAGCGGCCGGGCGAAGCGCGGAAAGATGGCGGCCGGAAGAGCTATTTGCGCTTGCGCGGTTGGTTCCATTCTTCGCGCTGGGCAAACGCTACGATGGTGCGCAGCACACCCATCATGGATAGGAAAACGAGGTAGCCGATGGTGACCACAATGTAAATCCAGCGGTAAGAGCCGGCCTGGCCAATGGATAGCCCCGAAAGCCCCCAGGCCACTAAGCCCGAAGCGGCGGCCAGCCCCATAAAGCTGTAAATCGACTGCCCCCAGTACTTGGCCATATTGTCGCTGGATACGCTAAAAATGCTGTTGCCTACGGCGTAGAGGAGCATAAAAGAGGCCGCAATCATCCAGGGGAACCGAGGTGGGAATGAAACGAGCCCGGTCCATTCGAGGCCTTTGCAGAAAAGGCTGATGATGAGCGATACGCCAAACGCGGCAAGTGCCTGGTGATATGGCAGAATTTTTTTTTCAAAAATGGATTGCGACTCGTTCATAACTTGGCGCGGATTTGTTTACTCCGCGCAGGAGATTAACAGCAAATTTAAGCGAATGTTAAAAAATATCAGCTACATCTGCCGCATGGCGTGCATTTTTCTGGCCTGGCCGGCCGCACTGACCGGCCAAACAGTGCTCGAAATATGGCAAATTCAGGGCAGCGGGGGCATAAGCCCCTATACTTTCCAGACGGTTACTACCGGCCCCAACGTAGTGACGGCAGTGGGCTCGGGCTTCTTTTTTATGCAAACCCCCGAGCAGCGTTCTGATGGCAATGCCCTTACCGCCGAGGGGCTGCTGGTGATTGCCAGCGTTCCTGGCGGGGTGAGCGTAGGCGCCGCAGTAACGGTAACCGGCCAGATAAGTGAAGACGACGGCATGACTACGCTGTATGCCCAGGAGGTGACCGTAACGAGTGCGGGCGCAGCCTTGCCTCCTGCCATAGCGCTGGGGCCGGCGCTGCCCAGCCCTCTGCCGGCGGCCTTGCCCAGCTTGGAGCGGATAGAGGGTATGCGCGTTGTCATTGAGGAGGCCCGGGTATGCGGCCCTTCCAATTTTGACGAAGATGCCGCCCTGAGTTTAGGGGCAGCACTGCCACAGCGCGAGCCCGGCATTTTGTTCCCGGGGCAGTCGGGCCTGCCGGTATGGGATGGCAATCCCGAGATATTTTGGATAGACCCCGATGCGCTTAACGCGCCCAACAACCGCTTTTTGAGCGTAGGCATGCGGGTGAGCGGTTCGGGGGTAATGATGCAATACGGCGAGCGGTATTTTTTCCTGCCCCTCCAGTACAGTACTTCGGGCAGCGCGCTGGTAGAGGCGGTTCGGCCCAAGGCGCCGGGAGAGCTGACGGTAGGTTCTTACAATGCCCTGCAACTGCGCACCGATGTGAATAATTACAGTCAGCGATTAGCCAAGGCGGCCCGCTACATTGTAGAGGCGCTGCGCGCGCCGGATATACTGGCGCTGCAAGAGGTAGGCAGTCTGACGGCCTTACAAGACTTAGCCCTACAGATTGGGCAGTTGGATGGGAGCATTTCCTATGTGCCACATTTCCGCACGGGCAACGATGACATCCATTTGGCTTTTTTGGTAAAATCGGGGCTACAGGAAGTGAGTGTGACCCAATTGGGCAAGGATATGTTTTTGAGCTTAGGCGGGCGCCTTCACGACCGGCCGCCGCTATTGCTGGAGGCGCAACTGCCTACAACCCCGCCCACCTCCATTGCAGTCCTAAATCTGCATTTGCGGTCACTTTTAGGTATCGAGGGAGCCGACGCCAATTTTGTGCGCACCAAACGCCATGAGCAGGCTGTATCGGTGGCGCAAATGGTGCAGGCCCGGCAGGCACAGAACCTCGTTGTAGTGGGCGACTTTAATGCCTTCCCCTTTACCGATGGCTATGTGGATGTGCTGAGCCAGATTGCAGGCCGGAGTAGTCTGGGCGCGCAGTTTGCGGTGCAGCCCATTGTATCTCCCGCACTGACCGACCATGCGGCCAGCCTGCCCGAGGAGGCTCGGTATTCCTACATTTTTGATGGATCGGCCCAGCAGATCGACCACTGCCTGAGTACGGCGCTACCCGATTTTGTGGAGGCTGAGCTACAGCTCGCGCGCGGCAATGCGGGCACCGCCTTAGCCTTTGCGCCCAATACGCAACTTTTTCAGCGCAGCAGCGACCACGACGGGCTGGTGCTTTTTCTGCTGCCTGCCGCGCTGGTGAGCGCCCATGAGGCGGCGCCGGAAGCGCTGCGCTGTTATCCCAATCCGGTGGCCGCCGGCCAGCGGCTGTACATAAAAGGCTTAGATGCCCCCATGCCGCTGGTCTTGTTTGATGCGCTGGGCAGGCAGGTAGCCGAAGGCCGCTTAGATGCGACGGCGGGAGGTTGGGTGGCGCCCGCCGGGCTGCCGCCAGGGATGTATGTAGCGCAAGTGGGCGGCCTCAGGTTGAAGCTCTGCGTGCAATAGACTTATGCTGCGGGATCAGGGCAAAATTTGCCGCTTGTAGCCGTTTGATGATCCCCCGGAACAAGCCTGACAACCAACTTAACGAGGCCTAAAATAGAGGCGGCGCTCCGGGGAGCGCCGCCTGTGGTAGGTTGGTTTTTCGGGGGATGTATATAGTTCTCAAGCCAAGAGAACTGTATCGCAAATGAACCCGCAGTTAGTTGGCGTCAATGACGTCGCCGCTGCCGCTCACGAGCACATCTAAGGTTGGCGAGCCCTTGTAGAAGACGTCGCCGGTGCCGCTGATGCGCACACGCAGCCGCCCGTTGGCCGTCACTTCGGCGTCGCCGCTGCCGGAGATTTTCACATTAGCTTCGC
>CAYOTJ010000403.1:2025-4096 GCA_964406855.1 uncultured Saprospiraceae bacterium | reverse complement strand
GTGGGCTTCGGCGGTGAGGTCGCGGCTGGCCGTTTCCTGGATGGCGCTGATATCGTCGAGTACCCAAAAGCCTCGGCCGGCGGTGGAGGCCACGAGGTCGTTGTCTTTGATGACGAGGTCGGTGATGGGGCAAACCGGAAGATTGAGCTGGAAGCGGCGCCAGAACTTGCCCCGATCGGTGGAGATGTAGAGCCCGGTTTCTGTGCCGGCATAGAGCAGGCCGGATCGCTTAGGGTCTTCGCGCACTACGCGCACAAAGTCTTCGGGGGCAAAGCCGCGCACTACGCGGGCCCAATTCTGGCCATAATCGGTGGTATGGTATACGATGGGGCTGAAGTCGTTGAACTTGTAGCGCATGGCCGTCACATAAGCGGCGCCGGCAGAATGGGGCGAAGCTTCGATGCAGTTGATGATGGCCTCGGGCAGGTCTGGGGGCGTTACGTTTACCCAGGTTTGGCCTTCATCGCGGCTGAGGTGTATGAGGCCGTCGTCGGAGCCCGCCCAGATGATGCGGCCATCTTTGGGCGAGATGGCTAAGTAACTGATGGTGTTATAATTTTCGCCGCCGGCGCCTTCATTGGTATAGGGGCCGCCGCCAGGGCCTTGTTTGGCGGTTTCGTTGCGGGTGAGATCGGGCGAGATCACCTGCCAGATATAGCCTCCGTCGCGGGAGCGCAGCACTACATTGGCGGCATGGTAGAGTACGCGTGCGTCCTGGGGGTTGGTAATGAGGGGCGCGTTCCAGTTGAAGCGGTACTTCATGTCGCGCGGGAGCTCGGCTAAGCCTACCGTGGGGTAGTGCATAATGTCTTTGCGGAAGCCCGTATTGAGGTCCAGTACTTCTATATTGCCTAAGTAGCTGGTTCCAAATACGAGGTTTTCCTGTTGCGGGTTGAGGGCCACAAAAGCGCTTTCGCCTCCGGCTACTTCAAAGGTATTAACCTTGCCTATGCCGGCGCCGTTGGCGGTTCGGCTGGCTACGGCTATGGCGGTTGCATCCTGCTGGCCGCCGTAGATGTTGTAGGGGAAGCGAGAGTCGGTAGCTACCCTGTAAAACTGGCCCGTAGGCTGATTGTCCTGAGGCGACCAACTGCGACCGCCGTTGAAAGTGATGCAGGCGCCGCCATCGTTGCCTAAGATCATATTCTGCGGATTATCGGGATTGATCCACAGGGCGTGCTGGTCGGTATGGGGGTTTTCTACTTCTTCAAAGGAAAAGCCGCTGTCAATGGAGCGCAGCAGGGGGGCATTGAGCACGTATACGCCCCGTTCGTTGCGGGGGTCGGCGGTAATTTTCATGTAGTACCAGGCGCGGGCTACCGTTACCCGGCTGTTGTTGACGTGCATCCAGCTCCTGCCGCCGTCGTCAGAGCGGAAAACGCCGCCATTTTCTGCTTCAATATTGGCATATACAATCGAGGAGTTGGCTCGCGATACGTCTATGCCGGCCTTGCCCATGCGTTCGGGCAGGCCTTGGGTGAGTTTTTCCCAGGTTTGGCCGCCGTCCATGGATTTATAAAGACCAGAGCCTTCGCCGCCGCTGCGCACTTCCCAGGGAGTGCGCAGGTGATCCCACATACTGGCATAGAGTACGCGGGGGTTGTTCCAGTCGAGACTAAGATCGGTGGCGCCCGTAAATTCGTTGACAAACAGTACCCGTTGCCAGTTTTTGCCGCCGTCGAGCGAGCGGTAAACGCCGCGCTCCTCGCCGGCCCCATGCACGGGGCCTTGAGCCGCTACAAAAACAATGTCGGGATTTTGCGGATGAATGCGGATAGCGGCAATGTGGCGGGAACTGTCGAGGCCGAGATGCGCCCAGGTTTTGCCGCCGTCTTCCGAGCGGTAAACGCCGTCGCCATGAGATGTCATCGTACCCCGAACGGCGTGTTCGCCGGTACCCACATACAGCACATTGGGGTCGGAGGGGGCTACGGCAATGGCGCCGACGGAGCCTACGTGCAGATAACCGTCGGTGATGTTACTCCAGGAGATGCCGCCATCGTCGGTTTTCCATACCCCGCCGCCGGTAGCGCCCATGTAGTATACTAAAGGGTTGCCGGGAACGCCGGTG
>CAYOTJ010000403.1:0-2015 GCA_964406855.1 uncultured Saprospiraceae bacterium | reverse complement strand
GCTACGCAACGGCCGCCGCGGAAGGGGCCTACGTTGCGCCATTTCATACTTTGATACAGACTTGGATTAAACGGAGCCGGTCGTAATGTTCCTTGTCCCCAAAGGTTGTTGACAAACAGGATAAGTAATCCCATCATCCAGATGCTGCTCCCCAACTTCAAATTCTCCATGGCCTGACTTTTGGCTAACTCAACTGCCGGGCTTGACCCCGTTGGGAACCGGCAATTGAACTGTAGGATTGTGTGTAGCTTCCTCATAGTTCCCGCAGAGCGGAAACGCCAAAGATTAAACAATTGTTATGTTTTCCCTTTGACAATACCCGTTTTTTAAATCCCCAGTTTGAGTTGGACGAGCTAATACGCCGTTTGTTACTGCTGAATAACCATGAATTATTACGGCACAAAATTCGTTTTGTTACACAAAAATACGAAATTTTTCCGCAATTCGTCGTTTTTTTGTCTGACGATGGAATTTTGGCGTTCGTCCGGCGCGGGCGTCTGTCAAAAGACTTCTGTTAGTCCATTGCAATACAGTAATTTACGTTAAAATAATAATCCATAAATACTATGGCTACGCCCCTCATGCAGGCTGTGTGTTTTGACGCTCCCGGCGGCCCCGAAGCCCTCTATATAGGCCGGCATCCCATGCCTGTAGCCGGGCCGGGCGAGCTGCTGGTGTATGTACATGCTACGGCGCTCAACCGGGCTGATTTACTCCAGCGGCAAGGTAAGTACCCGCCTCCGCCGGGCGAGAGCCCGATATTGGGCCTCGAAATGGCGGGCACCGTCATGGAAACAGGCGCCGACGTTGAAGACTTCGAGCCTGGCGACCGCGTATGCGCGCTATTGGGCGGCGGCGGGTATGCGCAGTTTGCGACCATCCCGGCAGAGCTGGCATTGCGCCTGCCCGGCAATATGTCGTTTACCCGGGCGGCGGCCGTGCCCGAGGCTTTCCTGACGGCCTTCCAGGCTCTGCATTTGCTGGCCGACCTCCAGCCCGGCGAGCGGGTGCTCATACATGCGGGCGCCAGCGGGGTAGGGGTGGCGGCCCTGCAATTGGCGCGGCTGGCCGGCGCCGGCGCCGTGCTGGCTACGGCTTCGGCGGCCAAACACGCTTTTTGTATGGAGGTGGGCGCCCAGCAGGTTTTCAATTATCAGGATCCGCACTGGCCTCAGCAGGTTATGGAAGCTACCGAAGGGCAGGGCGTAGATGTGCTTATCGATTTTGTAGGGGCTCCGTATTTTTCTCACAATCTGTCTGTTATGGCTGACGATGGCCGCCTGGTTATGCTGGGCTTCCTGGGCGGGTCGCGAACCGATTCTACCGATCTGGCGCCCATACTGCGCAAACGACTCCGCATCATGGGCTCTACCTTGCGGGCCCGCAGCCTCGGCTATAAGGCAGCGCTCACCGAAGCCTTCCGCCGGCGCTGCTGGCCGGCTTTCGCCGCGGGCGCCCTTTTTCCGGTAGTCGACAGCATTTACGACTGGCACGACGTGGCTGCCGCACATCGCTACATGGAAGGAAACCACAATCAGGGTAAAATTGTGATGAGCGTGGGATGAAGTTCTTCAAGCCGGCCTCTATTGCCGTTTTCTGATTAGAGCGGGATTTTTTGGGGGCCCGCCGCCTGGCATTTTGCGCTTTGTAGCATCATGCGCGGCGCCGGGTCTTCCGCTATTATACCCTCTCTGGCGGCCTGGAATATACGCTGCGCTATTCCAGGCCGCCAGAGAGGGTATACCGCTTCACCCCCTGGCCCGGTAGCAGATGAGGCGTATTGGTTTATAGTTCTGCAAGTCAAGATTCACAAATCCTGGCTTGGAGAACTATATCCCCGCGAGCAAAAAATTGCGCAGCGTGGAGGCAACGGGGTTATTCCCTGCCAAACGCCGCCACCGAGAAAGAACCTGGCAATTGATTCAATATAGCCTGCTTGAGGGCCGTCGTGTCCCCCCGGATGTTAACGCCGCTAAACCAGCGCGAGTAGTCAGTTTGAATGCGCAAGGCAGCAT
>CAYOTJ010000402.1:0-4096 GCA_964406855.1 uncultured Saprospiraceae bacterium | reverse complement strand
GAAGCCGAATGAAGTACACGCCCGGCGCCAGGCTTTCGGTAGGTAGTGGAATTATTTCTTCCTCGCGGCTGAGCTGCCAGTTTTTTTCATACACTACTTAGTATAAAGTTATGCCTTTATCCGCAATAATGCAAGCATTGATGGTTCTACAAAGCCAAGATTTACAAATATTGGCTTGTAGAATTTTAAATTATGGAGTAAGTCTGTATGCCGGATGTTGAGGCATACTAAGCGAAAAAAGAAAAGACTTTGCCCCTCTGTCATAAAGGGCAAAGTCTTTGTTGGTATGCAGGGCCGGCCCAATAAAAAGGCGCCGGAAGCCCCGGGCATACTACCGTTGTTATACCTTTTCGATGATGATGGCCGATGCGCCGCCGCCGCCGTTGCAGATGGCTGCCATACCTACGGAGGCGTCTTTGTGGGCCAACACATTGTTGAGGGTAGCGACGATGCGCGCGCCCGATGCGCCCAGCGGATGGCCGATGGCTACGGCCCCGCCAAAGGGGTTGAGGCGGTCGTCGGCGATGCTGAACTCATGAGCGAAGGCCATGCTCACGACCGAGAAGGCTTCATTGACCTCGAAGTAGTCGATGTCGGCAATGGTCATGCCGGCGCGCTTGAGGGCGATGGGCGCGGCCAGTACCGGCGCTGTGGTGAACCACTGGGGCTCGTGGGCGGCGTCGGCAAAAGATACAATGCGGGCTAATGGCTTGAGGCCCAGCGCCTCGGCTTTCTCTTTGCTAACCAATACTAAGGCTGCGGCGCCATCGTTGATGGTGGAGGCATTGGCGGCCGTAACGGTGCCGTCTTTGGTGAATGCGGGGCGCAGACCCGGTATTTTGGAGAAGTCTACCTTTTTGTATTCTTCATCTTCAGAGACGAGGAGAGGGTCGCCTTTGCGTTGAGGCACGGCTACAGGGGTGATTTCATTGGCAAACCAGCCCTGTTGGGTAGCTTCGGCGGCGCGCTGATAGGAGCGGATGGCGAAGGCGTCCTGAGCTTCGCGGGTAATACCGTATTTGACGGCGGTAGCGTCGGCGCATACGCCCATGGCGTTATGGTCGTAGGCGTCGGTGAGGCCGTCTTTGGAGAGGCCGTCGACGAGGGCGCCATCGCCGTATTTATGGCCCCAGCGCGCGCCAGGCACGTAGTAGGGGATGTTCGACATATTCTCCATACCGCCGGCTACGACCACGTCGTTGTAGCCCAGCATGATGCTTTGGGCGCCAAACATAATGGATTTCATGCCGGAGGCGCACACCTTATTGACGGTGGTACAGGGCACGCTGAGGGAGAGGCCGGCGCCGAGCGCAGCCTGTCGGGCCGGCGCCTGGCCGAGGTTGGCGGAGCAGACGTTGCCGAAGAAGACTTCCTGAACCTCCGTTGCGGGCACGCCCGCTTTTTCTAAGGCGCCTTTGATGGCGGCGCTGCCGAGTTGAGTTGCCGTCACCCCGGCAAACATGCCGCCAAAGCTACCGATGGGGGTGCGAACGGCTGAAACGATATAGACTTCCTTCATCGCTGAATAAAGTTTACTTGGTTAGCAAAGCGATATGTAAAAGTAGGGCTTTTTAGGGCTTCCGTGCTTGCGTTAGCTGCAAAGAAGCGGGGTTGACCTAAATAACCGCCGGAGGCCCCAATTCGTTTTATCGATCGAAAAAACGATCAAAAAACAGCAGTTGGTAGGCCACGGCTTCATCCCAGTAGGCCCAGTTGTGGCCGCCGGGGCGTTCGGTATAGGTGTGAGGAACATCGAGGGCTACGAGTCGGTGGTGTAGGCCGCGGTTGACCTTGAGGAGTTCGTCGTCGGCCCCACAGTCGATAATCAGGGCCGGCCACTCGCTTACAGCGCTTACCTGGTGGATAGCCGAGTAGAGGTAGTGATTATCAGCGAGGCTATCGGTTGTGGGAATAAACTCGCCTAAGTGACGCGCAATTTCCCATCGGTTGGCAAAGGGGCGCAAATCGACTACCCCGCTCATGCTGCCGGCTGCGCCAAAAATACCGGGATGGGTGAGCGCTATGGTAAGCGCGCCGTGGCCGCCCATGCTGAGGCCGCTGATGGCGCGATGGCGAGGGCTGCGCAGGGTACGAAACTGGCTTTCGATGTAGCCGGGCGCCTCCCTGCTGATGTAGGTAGAGAAGCGGGAGAGGCTGTCGAGGGGGCTGTCGAGGTACCAACTGTTGAGGCCTCCCTCGGGGGTAACGATGATGAAGTTGTAATGCGAAGCATAATTGGCCAACCGGGGTACCCGATCGCGCCAGTTGCTGAAGTTGCCGCCATAGCCGTGCAGTAGGTATACGGTAGGGTATTCCTGAGCGCTACTGTCGAGGAAATACGACTCGGGCAGGAAAACGTAAGCATTGAAAATTTTGTGCATAGCGGCGCTTGGGATAGCCACCCGGCGCACCAGCGAATCGAGGGGCAGCCCGGCGACAGGCTGAAAGTTGGGCTCAGGCTCGGTAGCCGGCCGGCAGCCGCAGCTCAGGGCGACCAGTACCAGCAGGCCGGCGACAAAAGCATAATTTCTCATAGCTATCCTATTGAAGAGGAGAGGCAAAACGAAAAGATCGGCTTGCCCCTCTCTGTGATGACGCTACTCAAAAGCCGCTGCAATGACGTCGTCCTCGGCGAGGTGGGGCATCGTAATCTGGAGCAGGGGCTCGGCGCGCATGGCGCGCTCGGCGGTGGTCAGGGCTGCGGGGTTGCGGGCCCAGGCCCTGCGCGCTATGCCGTTGTTGACGTCCCAATGGAGCATGGCCTGGAGGCGGCGCGAAGCCTCGGCGCTACCGTCGAGCACCAGCCCAAAGCCGCCGTTGATGACTTCTCCCCAGCCTACGCCGCCGCCGTTGTGCAGGCTTACCCAGGTGGCCCCCCGGAAGCTGTCGCCGATGACGTTATGTACGGCCATATCGGCAGTGAAGCGGGAGCCGTCGTAGATGTTGGCGGTTTCGCGATAGGGCGAGTCGGTTCCGCTGACGTCGTGATGGTCGCGGCCCAGCACCACAGGGCCCCGCAGACGCCCTTCGGCTATGGCTTCATTGAAGGCCTGGGCAATGCGCATACGGCCTTCGGCATCGGCATAGAGGATGCGCGACTTGGAGCCTACCACAGGGATGTTGTGGCGGGCGTTGCGTATCCAGTTGAGGTTGTCTTGTAGCTGCGAACGGATGTCGGCAGGGGCTTCTTCGAGCATCTCCTCAATCACTTGAGCCGCAATGCGGTCGGTTTCGTCGAGGTCGTCCTGGCTGCCGGAGCAGCACACCCAGCGGAAGGGGCCGAAGCCAAAGTCGAAGCACATGGGCCCCATGATGTCTTCCACATAACTGGGGTAGCGATAGGGGCCGCCGGCTTCGGCCTGCCAGACGTCGGCTTCGGCTTCGCCGGCTTCTTTGAGGAAGGCGTTGCCGTAATCCCAGAAGTACATGCCGCGGGCAGAGAGGGTATTGATGGCCGCTACATGCCTGCGCAGGGTGGCGCGCACTTCTTCCATGAAGCGGGGCTTGTTGCGAATGAGTAGTTCCTGAGCTTCGGCAAAGGAGTACCCCTGGGGGCAGTAGCCGAGGTCGTCGATGTTGTGGAGGGAGGTTTGGTCGCTGCCCAGCTCGACGAGCTCGTTTTCGGCTGCGAGGTATTCCCAGAGGTCTACTATATTGCCCTGGTATACCAGCGCTATGCCTTCGCCGGCCGCCCGCGCCTCGCGTATGCGGCGTATGAGCCGGGGCAGGTCGGTGAATACGTTGGCGGCCTGGATGTAGCCGTCGACGGTGCGCTGGCGCACGGCGTCGGGGTCGATCTCGGCTACTACGCCCACGGCGCCGGTGATGACGGCAGCTAAAGCCTGAGCGCCCGACATGCCGCCCAAGCCGGAGGTGACGAAGAGTTTGCCCCGGAGGTTGTCATTGCCCAAACCATGCATACGGCCTGCATTGAGCAGGGTAATGGTGGTGCCATGTACGATGCCCTGCGGCCCGATGTACATAAAAGAGCCTGCCGTCATCTGGCCATAGCTCGTGACGCCTAAGGCATTGTATCGATTCCAGTCCTCCTTACGGCTGTGGTTGGGGATCATCATGCCGTTGGTCACCACTACGC
>CAYOTJ010000401.1:0-4128 GCA_964406855.1 uncultured Saprospiraceae bacterium | reverse complement strand
GCGCCCGCATCGGCGAGCAGTGCAGCTTAGGCCAAAACGTCTTCATTGCTTCCGGCGTTGTGCTGGGGCGAAATGTAAAAGTACAAAACAACGTATCCATCTACGAGGGCGTCATTTGTGAAGACGATGTCTTTCTGGGGCCTTCTATGGTGTTTACCAACATTACCAACCCCCGCAGCGCCATCGTGCGCAAGGGGCAGTACGCCGGCACCCGGGTGGGCAGGGGCGCCAGCATAGGCGCCAATGCCACCATTGTATGCGGGCACGACATAGGCGAATACGCCTTTATTGGCGCCGGCGCGGTAGTCACTAAAAATGTGCCGGCCTATGCCCTGATGACAGGCAACCCCGCCCGACAAACCGGCTGGATGAGCCAACACGGCCATCGGCTGGCTTTCGATGCCCAAGGGCTGGCCGTATGCCCCGAAAGCGGTTGGCGCTATCGGCTCGCCGAGGGGCGTTGCGCCTGCATCGACGAGCCTTAGCGCTGATCCGACCGGCTACTCAAAGGCCTCGCCAATCTGTTCGTCCTTCATCCGTTGTTCAATCTCGCTCAATACAACGGGGTCTTCTATTGTAGAGGGCATGGTATACTCCTGCCCGTCGGCAATGGCGCGCATCACGCGGCGCAGTATTTTGCCGCTCCGCGTCTTGGGCAGGCGGTGTACGATGGTGGCCCGCTTGAAAGAAGCCACCGCGCCTACCTGATCGCGAACCATCTGGATGAGGTCTTTCTCCAATTGCTCGTCCGATAGCGCTATGCCTTCTTTAAGCACCACAAACCCAACGGGCACCTGCCCCTTGAGGTTGTCTTGTATCCCAATGACCGCACACTCGGCTACGGCCGGGTGCCGGGCCACCACCTCTTCCATATCGGCCGTAGAGAGCCGGTGGCCCGCTACATTGATGACGTCGTCCATGCGGCCTGTGATGAACACATAGCCCTCCTCATCGCGGTAGCCCCCGTCGCCGGAGAAGTAGTAACCGGGATAAGGCGCCAGATAGCCCGCCCGAAAGCGGTCGTCGTTGTTCCAGAGGGTAGGCAGGCAGGAAGGCGGCAAAGGCAGGCGAATACAAACCGCCCCTTCCTGATTAGCGCCTAATGGCTGGTTGGCGCCATCCAAAATCTGTACGTCGAAACCACAAACCGGGCGCCCCGCTGAGCCCGGCTTCACGGGTATCATCCCATAGGCCGGCATCTGAGCCAGCATAGGCCAGCCGCTTTCGGTTTGCCACCAGTTGTCAATGACGTCGCGATCCCCCAACAATGCTTTGGCCCACTCGTAGGTGGCGGCATCGCAACGCTCGCCCGCTAAGTACAGCCGATGAAAATGACTCAGGTCGTATTTATCGGCGTAATGGCCATCGGGGTCCTCCTTTTTAATGGCCCGAATGGCCGTAGGCGCCGTGAAAAGCGTTTTCACTTTATGGTCGGCAATGACCCGCCAAAAAGCGCCGGGGTCGGGCGTCTTTACCGGCTTGCCCTCGTACAGGATGGTCGTGCAGCCATTGATCAGGGGGCCATACACAATATAAGAGTGCCCCACTACCCAACCCACATCGGAAGCAGCCCAGAATACCTCCCCTACATGGGTGTCATACACATGGTTCATACTGTACTTTAGCGCTACCGCATGGCCGCCGTTGTCGCGCACAATGCCCTTGGGCTTGCCCGTAGTGCCCGAGGTGTAGAGAATGTAAAGCGGGTCGGTAGCGTCTACAGGCACATAACCGGCAGGCTCGGCATCGGCCAGCCACTCGGCCCAGTCGAGGTCAATATCAGGCTGCAAAATGGCCTCTATCCCGGGACGCGCATATACTACGCAGCGCTCAATGCGGTGCTCAGCCTGGGCCAGCGCCTCGTCTACTAAGGGCTTGTAGGGAATATGCTTGTTGATCTCGATGCCGCCGCTGGCCGTCAGCAGCACCTTAGGCTGGGCATCGTCGATGCGGATGGCCAGCTCCCGGGCTGCAAAACCGCCAAAAACCACCGAGTGAATGGCCCCGATGCGGGCACAGGCCAGCATGGAAAAAACGGCCTCCGGTATCATCGGCATGTAAATGATCACCCGGTCGCCTTTTTCTACGCCCAATTTGCGCAAACCGCCCGCCACCCGCGCCGCCTCGTCGCGAAGCTCGGCATAGGTATAGGTCTTTTGCACGCCCGTCACGGGCGAATCGTAGATCAGCGCAGGCTGCCCTCCCCTACCCTGTTCGATGTGGTAGTCGAGCGCCAGATAACTGGTATTCAGCTTGCCGCCTTTGTACCAGCGGTAGAACCCATTTTCATCCGTCGACAAAATGGCAGAAGGAAAAGTAAACCAGGTCAGTTGCTTGGCCTGCTCGGCCCAAAACACCTCGGGCTCGGCTATGCTCTGGCGATACGCAGCTTCGTAGGTAGTCATGATTGGCGGTTTTTAATTTTGTATATACAAATCTATATACATTGATAATTTCATCAAAATTTTTAGTCGAATAATTTCCAACTCTGTCGTAATTTTCGACCGTTATGACTACTGCCGACTTCCAACAGATTGCCGACAGCGTACCCCGCCAGCCCGGAGTGTACCGCTTTATTGATGAAAACGACGTCATCCTCTACGTGGGTAAGGCCAAAAACCTGCGCAACAGGGTGGGCAGCTACTTCGGCGAGCGACGCGACCGACTGCACCGCACCCGCATCATGGTGGGGCATGCCCGCCGCATAGAGTTTACGGTTGTAGAAACCGAAACCGACGCCTTGCTGCTGGAGAACGCCCTCATCAAGCAGTACCAGCCGCGCTACAACATCATGCTCAAAGACGGCAAGAGCTATTCCTACATCTGCATCAAAAACGAGCGCTTCCCCCGGGTTTTCCTCACCCGGCGCGTAATCAAAGACGGCAGTAGCTACTTTGGCCCCTACATCAGCAAGCAGCGGGCCATCCATATTCTGGAACTCATCAAGCATCTGTTTCCGCTGCGCACCTGCACCTTGGCCCTCACCGACGAGAACATCCGGGGCGGCAAGTTTAAGGTATGCTTAGAATACCACATTAAAAACTGCACCGGCCCCTGCGAAGGGCACGAAAGCCACGAGGCTTATTTGGTGCGCATAGAGCAGATACGCAACATCCTCAAGGGGCATTACAGCGCCGTAGTGCAGCACTTCCGCAACGAAATGGCCCGCTTGGCCGAAGCCTTAGCCTTCGAACAGGCCCACCAGCTCAAAGAAAAGCTCAGCGCTTTTGAAGACTATCAGGCCAAATCGACCATCGTCAGTGTCACCATCCGCGATGTAGACGTGTTTTCCATTCTCAGCGACGAAAAAGAAGCTTTCGTTAATTACATCAAAGTAGTAGACGGCGCCATCATTCATACCCACACCCAGGAGGTGGTAAAAAACGTAGAGGATGAAAGCGACGAAGACATCCTGGCCTATGTCATCCCCATCATGCGGGAGCGCTTCAACAGCCTTGCCCCCGAGATATTGCTGCCGTTTTCCATCCCGTTAGCGGCCTCGGATGCCAAAGTAATCGTGCCTAAAATTGGCGACAAAAAGAAACTGCTGGAGCTCAGCGAAAAAAATGTGCGCTACTACCAACTGCAAAAGCAAAAAGCCGAAGCCAGTCGCGAACCCCGGCAAACGCCCGCCGAACGCATCCTGGGTCAGCTCAGGCAAGACCTGCGCATGAGCAAGCTGCCCATACACATCGAATGCTTCGACAACTCCAACATCCAGGGCTCCAACCCCGTGAGCTCATGTGTGGTGTTTAAAAACGCCAAACCCAGCAAAAAAGACTACCGCCACTTCAACGTCAAAACCGTAGAAGGCCCCAACGACTTCGCCTCCATGCAGGAGGTCGTCTATCGCCGCTACCGCCGTCTGCTCGACGAAGGCCAATCCCTGCCCCAACTCATCATCATCGACGGCGGCAAGGGCCAGCTCAGCGCCGCCATGGAGAGTATCAACGCCTTAGGCATCGCACAGGAGGTAACCGTCATTGGCATCGCCAAGCGGTTAGAAGAAATCTACTTCCCCGGCGACAGCCTGCCCCTCTACATCAATAAAAAGTCGGAAAGCCTCAAGCTCATCCAGCACGCCCGCAACGAAGCCCACCGCTTTGCCATCACCTTCCACCGGCAAAA
>CAYOTJ010000400.1:1384-4133 GCA_964406855.1 uncultured Saprospiraceae bacterium | reverse complement strand
GAGGCCACTCCGAGTCAATCTTCCCATAATGGGTCTCATTGGCATAACGAACTACCCCCAACCCGGCAAAAAAATACGGCGACAGGATGCGCTTGTAGCCGCCCTTAGCCGGAAAACGCCTCCTGGCAAAGGGCTCCCATAGCATATTGGCCGTAAAATCCACGAAGTTGGTCGTAAAAGCATACTCGCGCTGCTGATAGCCCGTATTGGTCGACTTCCGGTCGTCGCCCGCAATGCTGCCTATGCTTACATCGGCCCGCAACTGCCACCGATAGCCAAGGTTATACCCGGCCCGAAGCCCCAGCGTAGGTTTGGCCATTTCAAGAGAGGGCACATAGTCGTCAATCTCCAAATCCCCCAAATACGTGCTGGCGCCTAAAAAGGCGCTAAAATCCCATACGGGCTGGGCGCTGAGATGCAGACTCCCCAACAATAGCCATACCCCGATTACCCACCCTGCGTTTACCCTGTTTCTCATACAAAGCGTCTTTTTTCATTCGGAATGATTGGTTCCCCACCGCGTAAAATGCGGCGCAAAGGCGCTTTCTGCATAGCATGCTTATGCGAATCCGGTCTTTAATACTTATTCACCTTCAACTTAATATGATAACCCCGGAGCCGGTCGGCTCCCGGTCATTTGCACGATAACAATCCAAATCGGTAGTTGGGAGGGCGAAAATAACTAAAACAGAGCTCAAATTTCAGAAAAATCCCTGATTTTGTTCTACTAACGACGCAAGAACCAATACAACTTTAACAAATCAAGGTTAATCAAATTCGGCTTCTCCGACATCAGTTGCCGCCGTAGCCCGGGCGCCGACGTCCTCAACACGCTATTTACCAGCAGCCTCAGACCCGGCAGTCGCACCCAACCGGCCGTTTCCAATAACCGCGTGTGCAGCCCGGGATAGCGCGATGCCAACTCGCGCAGGTTGTCGGTGGCCTGCTCCTGCTTGCGCAGAAACACCTCATTGGGCTCTAATCCGTCGTGCTGCAATGGGTTGTCAACATGCACGACTGCTGCCCCCGCCCGCTCCAGCGCCCAGCCAAAGACGGTATCTTCATGCCCATACTGCCGAAAAGCCGTGTCAAAGCCTATAGGCGCAAATACCTCCGCCGGAATACAAAAGTTATTGGTCATAAAACCCCGGTGCGGATGCCGCGCCCGGTGCGCAGGCGTTTGCGCTTCCCGCCGAACGCCGTAATGCCAGTGCAAATAATAGCGCGCATCGGCCGGCGGCTTGGGCGAATAAGAACGCCCGCCGTAAACCACTACCCCAGGCTTTAAATGCCTCAGATAAGCCGCCAGATAGTCAGCCTTAACAATCGTACTGTCTCCATCAATAAACAGCAGATATGGAAAGCGCGCAGCCTCCGCCAACGCATTCCGGATGGCAGCCCGCCCCAGATTATTGGGCATCTCCTGGTAATTTACTTCCGCCTCAAGCTCCAGCGGTCGGTGCAGCGCCCGAATGGCATCCTCCGAGCCGTCGTCGAACAACACCAACTCAAATGGCGCAGCCAACAACCGCCCCTGCCGCAACAGCTCGTTTGCCAACACACGGCAATCCCAGTTGTAAACCGGTATCAGTACCGACAGCATATCCTTTGCACCCGAAGCAATTGTGCGCTTCGGCCTCCGCAAAGTTACTATTTTGACCAAAACAACTTCATAGCTCTCCAAGTCAAGATTCATAAATCCTGGCTTGGAGAATTATAAGTCGTATTTTTGCGCCGCAACCAATTGGTCGCTTGTATTGTTCTTTCATTACTGATTGAAAATTCAGAAAACAACTTAGCTATGCAACCGTCTTCTCCCATAGGGCACGCACCTGCATCCATTGGCATACTGCTCAAAGACGACCAACTTGACGCCAACCTGCGCCATATCGCTCAAAAGGTAGCCGATGGCGGGCGTATTACCTTCGACGAGGGCTGCTATCTCTTTGAGCAGGCGCCCCTGCCCTACCTGGGTGTGCTCGCCAACTTCATCCGGGAGAAAAAACACGGCGATCTCACCTTCTTCAACCGCAATTTCCATATCGAGCCTACCAACATCTGCGTCTATACCTGTACTTTTTGCTCTTACTCGCGCCTCATCAAGCAGCGCCACGAGGGCTGGGAATATACCCTCGAAGACATGATGGACATCATAAAGAAGTACGACGACCAGCCCGTCACCGAGGTGCATATCGTAGGCGGCGTATTACCCCAGTACGACCTCGATTTCTACAGCCGTCTCTTCAGCAGCATCAAAGCCCATCGCCCCGATCTGCACGTCAAGGCCCTCACTCCCGTCGAATACCACTACATCTTCAAAAAGGCCAAAGTTTCCTATGAAGAAGGAATGCGCCTGATGAAAGAAGCCGGTCTCGACAGCATGCCCGGCGGCGGCGCTGAAATCTTCCATCCTGAAATACGCGACAAAATCGCCGGCGGAAAATGCTCCGGAGATCAATGGCTGCGCATACACGAAATATGGCATGAAATGGGCGGCCGCTCCAATGCCACCATCCTCTATGGCCATATCGAAAACTATGCCCATCGCATCGATCACCTCGAACAACTGCGGCAGTTGCAGGACAAAACCGGCGGTTTCCAAACCTTCATTCCACTCAAGTTCCGCAACCAACACAACGAGATGTCCCACCTGCCCGAAGTATCCACCACCGACGACCTGCGCATGTACGCCGTCAGTCGCATTTACCTCGACAATTTCGACCACATCAAAGCCTACTGGCCCATGATT
>CAYOTJ010000400.1:0-1374 GCA_964406855.1 uncultured Saprospiraceae bacterium | reverse complement strand
CTCTACAACGTCGTCCATGATTTTACCGATGTCGTATTTGAAGAGGAACAATTTCGCGGCTACGTCAGCCTGCCCGTGGTAAATGCCAACAACAACTGATCCATGACCGAACCCGATTTTGCCAAAACCGTCTACCTCATTCGCCACGGCGAAACCGAATACAACCTCCAGGGCATTGTGCAGGGCAGCGGCGTCGATACCGATCTCAACGATACCGGACGGCGGCAGGCCGCCGCTTTTCACGCAGCTTATGGGCATCTGCCCTTTGAGGCCGTACTTACTTCGGCACTCAAGCGCACCCATCAAACCGTTCGGCCTTTTATCGACGCCGGCCTACCCTGGCATACCTTCCCCGAAATCAACGAGCTCAGTTGGGGCGTACACGAAGGCCGCCGCCACGACAATATCGGCAAAAAGGAATTTCGCCGCGTCACCGAAGCCTGGCAAAAAGGCCGCTTCCATGAAGCCATAGAAGGCGGCGAAAGCGCCGCCCAACTCCAGGCCCGCCTCTCCACTTTCGTTGACCACCTCCGCCAACGCCCCGAAAAGCTCCTGCTCGTATGCTCTCATGGGCGCGCCATGCGCGGCCTCATCTGCGTGCTGCTGGGCCGATCCCTGCGCAACATGGAAGACTACAGCCACCACAATACCGGGCTCTGGCGTTTCTCCCTCAATGGCGAAGACGTCAAACTCGACCTCAGAAACGATATTCGGCATCTGACCGAAAACCATCCCGCAGAGCGATGAACAACAACAAGATCAAAATAACAGCCGTCAGCTACCTCAATACCAAGCCGCTGCTGTACGGCATTCTGCGCAGCCCCTTAGCCGATCAGGTAGAGCTCTCGCTGGCCATCCCCAGCGAATGCGCCCGCCGCCTCCGCGATGGCGAAGTTGACCTCGCCCTCGCGCCCGTGGCCATACTACCCGAACTCGAACATTGGGAATTAGTCTCCAACTATTGCATCGGCGCCGACGGCGCCGTAAAAACCGTATGCCTCTACAGCGAGCGCCCCCTCGAAGCCCTCGAAACCATCTACCTCGACTACCACTCGCGCACCTCCGTTGAGCTCATTAAAATTCTCCTCCGCGATTACTGGAAGCAATCCGTACGCCTGCTCCCAGCCTTTCCCGGCTACGAAGACCACATTGGCGGCGCCGTCGGCGGCCTTGCCATCGGCGATCGCACCATCGGCGTAGAGCAAAAGTTTGCCTACACCTACGACCTCGCCGAAGCCTGGCGCAATCATACCGGCCTGCCCTTCGTCTTCGCCGCTTGGGTGAGCGCCCGCCCCCTGCCCCCGGAATTCGTGACCGCATTCAACGAGGCCCTCGAAGCAGGCCTGCGGCTCATCCCCCAGCTCACCCTCCTAC
>CAYOTJ010000399.1:3010-4152 GCA_964406855.1 uncultured Saprospiraceae bacterium | reverse complement strand
AGCGAAGCGTATATTCCACGGGGTGAACGAGCGCATAAGAGCGGAACACCCGACCCCGCGCGCCTGTCAGCATCCTCTTCCATAGGTACTACAGTCATGGTTTTACTTGAGGCTTCCATTCGGAGGATGGGCTGCGCGCGGGGGCACGCCCTAAAAAACCCGAATCAGGGGAGCTGTGGCCGGAAGTAGGATCGGAGCTTTTTGGGCCATACGTTACCGCTTGTGGATACTTTGGCGCCAATGATTGAATAAATTGAGGCGGCCGGCAGCAGCGGGGAGGAAAAATAAAAAAAGCCAGGAAAAGCCTGGCTTGTAAATCTGGCATCAACTTGTGTGAATGTCCCCCTTGTTGAACTAGTATACTTGATCTTAAGTCCTTATGTTAATAAACATCTGAAGCATGGCGCAAATTTAGGGCAGCAAACTGGGCTTATACCCCCCATTTTTGTGGGGTGATTTTAGATTTTTTACATTAATCATTGGTTGTTAGTAGCTTGTGTTTTTAAAAAAAAGTATAATGCGATAACTTTGTTGGGCGGGCAGCTTTGCTATTAGTCAATTTGTTGCATCTTTGAAGCATTTCCTATGGGTTTTAACCAGCGGATACTATGCTTTTGTATCAATTTATGCAGCAAACAGAACGGGAGCCCCTATGGCCTGCCGGCGCCCGTCTGCTGGTGGCGGTGAGCGGAGGTATGGACTCGGTGGCGCTGGCCGACCTGCTCTTTCGCGCTGGCTGCACAATGGGGTTAGCGCACGTCAACTTCCGGTTGCGGGCCGAGGCTTCGGATGCCGATGCGGCGCTGGTGGAAGCTATGGCCCGGCAGTATGGGTTGCCGCATTTTGAGGTTTGCTATGATACCATGTCGTTGCTCCTGCCGGGCGAGTCGGTACAGATGGCTGCCCGCCGCCTGCGCTATGGCTGGTTGGAAGAGGTGCGCCGTAGGGAGGGCTATGATTACATCCTCACGGCTCACCATGCCCACGACAACTTGGAGACCATGCTCATGCGCTTTACCCAGGGTTGCGGCCTTGCCGGGCTGGGCGGCATACCGCCGGCCAACGGGCGGGTACTGCGGCCTTTGCTGTCGTTCACCCGCACGGCCATAGCCGAATACGTGGCCGGGCGGGAGCTGCCCTTC
>CAYOTJ010000399.1:0-3000 GCA_964406855.1 uncultured Saprospiraceae bacterium | reverse complement strand
TCCGGGAAGATGCCTCTAATGCATCGGATTACTACCTCCGCAACAAGATTCGCCACCGCGTTACGCCCGCCCTTGAGGCCATACAGCCCGGCGTGGCGCTTACGGCTGCTGATAACGCCCGCCGCTTTCGGGAGGCGCAGGCCCTCTATGCCTATGCTGTAGCGGCTTTGCGCGCGCAGTGCGTGCGCCCGGCAGGAGAGGGGGGCTTCGACATCGATATGGAGGCGCTGCGCGCAGCGCCGTCGGCCCGGACGCTGCTCTTTGAGTGGCTCAGCCCCCTGGGCTTTACGGCCGAACAATGCCGGCAGGCGCTGACCGCCGGCATAGGAACCCTGTTGAAAGCAGCGGGGTATACGCTGCTGGTAGCGGAGGGCGCCTGCCGGATCAGGCCCGAGCCGGAAGGGGAGGAGCGCGCCTTCGCACCGGCAGGGCTTACGGCAGGGGAGCTAAACCTCGGCCCCGGCGAGCGCGTAACATGGATACTGACCCCGGAACCCACTGCGCCCAATGCCAATACTGCCGTAGCCATAGCCGACGCCGACCTGCTGCAGTGGCCGCTGACGTTTCGGCGCTGGGCGGCCGGCGACTGGTTTTGCCCGTTGGGTATGCAGGGACGCCGGCAAAAGTTGCAGGATTTTTTCGTGAACCAAAAGATCGACCGCCAGCAGCGGCAGCGGCAATGGCTCTGCCAGAACGGCAACGGCGACATTGTTTGGGTAGTAGGCCGCCGCCTCGACGATCGGTATAAAATAACGGCTAATACGAGTCGGTATCTCATTTTGCGCTATCTTTGCACAGATTAGACAAGTCTATTCATCCACATTTTTCAACCATCCTGAAAACAACTACCATGCGACTGTTTATCTACGCAGCTTTTTTTGCGCTATGCGCTGCTCCGGCGGCCCTCAGCGCCCAATTGGTGAGCGTGCCCCAAACCCAGCGGGCCGTGATCGTGAAAAAGACGGCCGACTGGTGCCCGCTCTGCGGCGGCTGGGGTTGGCCCGTTTTTGCCAACCTCTTAGCCGATAACGGCGACCGGGCTACCCTCATTGCCGCACACCACAGCGGCGGGCTGACCAATCCGGTGGCTCAAAGCTTAGCCTATAACCTCGAAGGCCCCAGCCAACCGCGTTTCTACGTCAATAATACCGACCTCAACGCCAACTCGTCGAATGGCGCCACAGTGCGCGCCAACGCCAATGCGATGGTAGAGTCGATGGCTCAGCAGACGCCCTTAGTGCAAACCGGTATCAAGGCCAGCTACCTCAACAACCAACTCTTCATCGAAACCAGCACCCAACTGTTCCAGAATTGGGCCGGCGGCGAGCTTTACTTAGGCATCTACCTCATCGAGCGCACCGTCATCGCCAACCAGGCTAGCCAGGGCGCCAATGCCGAGCACAAGCAAATACTGCGTTCGGTGGTGAAGGGCCAGTGGTATGGCGTCCAACTGCTCAATGAAGCTACGCCCGCCGGCTATTTCGTCGACTCGCGGGATACCGTGGCCTTAGGCGCCATCTTGCCCCAAAACTTAGAAGTTGCTACCATCCTGTGGCGCCGCAATGGCACGGAGTACGAGGTGGTCAATACCAACTTCACCCGCGACATCACCGAGGCGGTAGTGGTTTCGGTGGAAAATCCCGTCTTCCCCGGCGTAGGCTGGGTAGTGGCCAACAACCGCATTCAGAGCGGCTCCATGAGCGTCATCAGCTTGTCGCAGTCGCACAAGCAGGTTAGTCTTGGCCTCTACACCATGAGCGGCCAGTTCCTCAAGTACTACTACGACGGCTCGCTGGGCGCCGGGCGCTACGAGTTTTCGCTCGAAGACCTCATTGGCTTCCCCGCCGGCGTCTACCTGCTTCAGCTCAAGGTCGACGGCCAACTGAACGCCCAGCGCATCATCGTACCCTAAGGCAGGCTATGCAGCTCGATCTGGGGCTTACTTCTTTCTCCGATTCGCTCCGCCTGGATCATCACGACGGACGGCGCGTCGTTTACGACCCCCTGCGCAGCAAGTGGCTGGCGCTCCAACCCGAAGAGTTGGTGCGCCAGTTGCTGGTGCAGTACCTGTTGCAGGCCCGGGGCTACAACCGCAACCGCATCACCGTAGAACGCGGCCTGAAAGTAAACGGCCTCAGCAAACGCTGCGATCTGTTGGTTTTCGACTCCGCTATGGCCCCTTTTATGCTCATAGAGTGCAAAGCGCCTCAGGTAGCGCTCTCCGAGGCGGTGTTCCGGCAGATCGCGGCGTATAACCTGCCCTTGCAGGTGCCCTACCTGCTGGTGACCAATGGTCCGGTATCTTATTGTTGCCGCATGGACTATTCCGCCGGGCGTTTTACCTTTGTGCCCGAACTGCCGGACTACCCCGGCTGAGATTTCGTCAAAACCTAACCAATGAGTAAAGCCACCACCATTCTCGTCACGGGCGCCAATGGTCAGATCGGTTCTGTGCTGGTTAAGGCGCTGCGCGCCGCCTACGGCAATGAGCACGTTGTTGCTACCGACATCCGGCCTTCATCTGAGCCCGATGCGGGTTTATTCCAACTGCTCGACGCGCTCGACAGCCGCGCATTAGCCGCCAGTATTGAACGCTGGCAGGTGACGGAGGTTTACCACTTAGCCGCCATCCTTTCGGCCCGGGGCGAGCAAAACCCCCGCCAGGCCTGGGACATCAACATGAGCGGCCTGTTCAACATCTTAGAGGCGGCCCGCCAGTACGGGCTCAAGGTGTTCTTCCCCTCTTCCATCGCTGTCTTTGGCAAGCATGTCGATCCGGTGCAGACGCCTCAGTTCTCCACCCTGGCGCCCACCACCGTCTACGGCATCAGCAAGGCCGCCGGCGAAAACTGGGGGCAGTACTACTTCCTCAAGTATGGCGTGGATGTGCGCTCGCTGCGCTATCCGGGCATTATCGGCTATCAAAGCCTGCCCGGCGGCGGCACTACCGACTATGCCGTGGAGATATACTACGCCGCCGTCAAGGGCGAGAAGTTCGAG
>CAYOTJ010000398.1:1973-4159 GCA_964406855.1 uncultured Saprospiraceae bacterium | reverse complement strand
AGCAAAGTGAAACATAGCATTAGTATATTGGTACGCATGGTTTTGTCCTTTTACTCCACCAAAATAAATCCAGCCCAGAAATATGCATCTGCCTCCTTCCTGTTGCCTGCCCCGTCCACATACCAGCGCATGGCCTCTTGGGTTTGTCGGAAAGCCTCGCGCACGGAAAGTTGCCCGCCCAACCACTTTTGGTAAAACAACTGCATGAAGGAGCTGGTGCTGGCATCATCTACCGACCATAAGCTCACGATGACCTGCTTGGCGCCCGCTTCCAGGAAGGCGCGTTGCAGGCCAAAGACCCCCTCGCTGCCCGCCGCCGTACCCAGCCCGGTTTCACAGGCCGACAGCACCACCAGTTCCGTGCCTTCCAGGTTCAGATGGCTAATGTCTTGCGCCAGTACAATGGCGTCTTGAGGGTTGGGTAGGATATTAGCCCCGGCCATGACCAAGCCAGAGCGGCGCATAGGGTTGGGATCGCGGGTGGTGGTATCGCCAGGCGTTGCGTTGGCACTGAAATAGCCGTGTACGATGGCATGGATAAGGTCGGGTGCGGGCCCCTGCCGCAATATATTCAAAAAGGCCGACCGGGTAGCTGCCTGACCCGTAAGGAATTGGAGGCTGGTACGGTTGGTCTTTAGTGCGGCGGCTACGGCATCATGTTCTTTTCGACCATACATTAGGTTTTTCAAAGGTTCTCCGTGTCGGGCTACATTGCCGCCTCCGGATGCTGAACCGTAGTCCACGTCGCCTACCAGCAGAGCAGACTTAATTTGGCTTGCAGTTAGCTCCGACCTGTCTTTTCCAATATGCCGGGTAGAACGTGTAAGTACAATTTTATATTTGTCCATCAGACGTTCGGTACCCCCTACCTGGGTGGGCAATGCGTCAAAAGGCGTCCGATGCAACAAGCCTACAGGCGATACATATACTTTATTGACGCCCTTGAGTAACGCATCCAGTGGTTGCCAACTCAGGAGATATTGAGTTTTGGCTGAATCACTTGGGCTATTCCTGATTGAGCCCCGCGTCATGGCGGCTGCATAATCTGATGCTTTTACATAGTTGCGTTCATCGCCAAGCAAAGGAATCAGTTCAGGTTCCGGGCATAGATAGACCCAATCAGGCGCAGCGCTGCCTGAACGCAACACCAGCGCAGCGTAGTGATAAGTACCCTCCCCTTCGCCTAAATCATCGCGGTAACGGATATACTCTATAGCAGCCTCGTTGGCTTGCAGATTGGCCTGCACGTCCTGCCAACGAGTATTCACGTCCTGGAGATAGGCTTGGTAACTGGGCGATTCAGCGATGAGCTGTTTTTGTACTTGCTCGGCCAGCCTTTCGAGCGAATCCAGCCCCCGGCGCTCTTCCTTAGGCTGTTCGTAGATGCTGGCAATAGCGCGCTGTAGGTCGGCGTAGCGATCGTAGCGGTTGCGCAAGCTCGAGTCTTGGGCCGACAGGTAGCTGTCGCGCAGGTTTCTGCCTCCATCTAAGGCAGAGCTTTTGGCCAGCAGGGCGTTGTCGTAGCAAAGGCCGCTCAATTTGGCCTGTGCGAACTTGGCCTGTAGGCTGGGGAGCATCCCCTGTTGACTAACTTTGTCGAGCAGAGCAATCTGCTGGCTGTACGACATATACCCCAAACCCTGCCTGGCACGTACGGAGTAATACCGTTGTACCCGTGCGGCCAGCGAATCGCCCAGCACCCACTGCCCTTGCCCGTAGGCGATGCGGGCGTACTGAAGCAGCGCTTCGAAGTAGGGCTGCTTGTACTCATCGCCATAGTTTTCTTGTATGGCCAAGCTTTGAGTGATGGCAGCCTGAGCTTCGGGGAAGCGATTTTGGGCAGCATATAGTTCGGCCAGGGCCGTAAGCGTCCAAGCGACTTGCTTTGACTTTACACCATATATACTTCCTCGGATGACTTTGGCCGAATCGAGGTATGTTTCAGCCTCTTTATAGCGTCGAAGCAGGATAAGGGTAAAACCTGTTTGGCTCAAATTTGAAGCGTAGTCAGGGTGGTTATTCCCCACTAAGCTGTTCAATAAACCCCGGGCTACATCAAGCCGCTCCAAGCCTTTTTCCATCTCTCCTAATCCATTATAACAATTAGATTGGGTAGATAAAATATAACTCATGGTGAGCGATCTGCGCATAGTTTCATCCAAAGCGGCCTCTGCTTTTTGAGCATA
>CAYOTJ010000398.1:0-1873 GCA_964406855.1 uncultured Saprospiraceae bacterium | reverse complement strand
TACAAGGAATCAGCCGTGGTATATGCCCCCAATTCATGATAATAAACGGCCATGTTTTGGATGTATAATGCCATGTCTGCGGCATTGCCGCTACCCTGGGCTTGCTGCAAGATGCGCAATGCCAGGCGGATGGTGTCGATGGCGGCTTGGGCGTTACCCATATCGTAAAGGAGAGAAGCATAATTATTGTACCGATTCGCCATTTGTGGGTGTTCGATGCCATAAACAGCGACGGTTTCTTGGATTGCTTTCTGTATGTTCTCACGGGCGGCTCCGTAGTCGCCTTGATTGCCTTTTAGTATGCTTAGGTTGTTCAATAGGCTGATGACCAGGTTTGTTTCTCCTGCTTCCTGAGCCAAAGGCAATGCGACTTCGAGGTAAGACCCTGCCTCTTCGTAGCGGCCCAGGTTTGAAAGGGCTGCATGCGACCTATTGAGTAGGTGAGGGTCTCGTTCCGGGGCTTTCCCTTGCAGGCTCATCAATTCCTTTCTGCGTTCCAATCTTTCCAATGCTGCTGCATAGTTGCCAATGGCTTCCTCGTACTCACCCGCGAAAAGTTGGTACAACTCCTCTAAGCTGTATAAAGATTGAGATGTTGTGAGGGGGATGCGCACCTCTTCTAAGTAATACTTGGCTTGGTCGAAATCACCAAGTTCTATATATCGGTCAGCGGACAGCAGACAAACGTAGTAGTAATAGATGCTTGACTTTCCATAGCTGCTAACCGTAATGTCGAGCGATTCTTTCAACAGGGTATCCGCGAGCGCGTAAAGGCCGTTCTGCGTGGCTTGTCGTGCCAAGTCAAGTAAATTCAGGACGGTGTTTTCCGCATTGCCCATCGCTTTTTTTAGCCTTATGATCTCCTTCTTATAGGGTATCACTTCGGCAGGTGTACGCGTAGCTGCCAAGTATTGCGCCTGGTACTCCAAAAACTGGATATACCCCATACTTTGAGTGCCAAATATCTGTTGCATCAAGGCGCCAAAACGAGCGTTAAGTTCGCGTCGTTTTTCAATATCTCCTTTGGGGTTGTCAAGAAGGAGAATCTGTTGCTGGAGGGCCGACAAATACCATATATTCTCCCGTCCCAACAGCTTGTATATCTCATCCATATAATGCTCGGATAAGAGTAAGGCACTGTCTAATTGTTTGATGTTGTTGTAATAATAGGCCCTGTTGAAAAACTTAGCCTGTAAGTAGTTGATTCCTTCCCCTTTTTCCTGTATAGATAAATAGGGGATGAGCAATTGGTAAAGAGAATCAGCTAAAGAGGGCCGATTGGTGGGAACATACCTGCTCTGGGCTAAATTCACCCCCGCCCAATACTTGGGCGATGAAGCGCCCCAAAGATCAGCCCGCAGCGCAAGTGCGGTTTTTACCAGGGAGTCCGCCTGATGAAAATCCTGACTGAACAGGAAGAAATCAGCCCGTTCATCCAATATTTTTATCCTGCTGTGATGTCGCTCCCCATAAATTTGCAGGTACATCTGTTCTGCCTTTTGCAACAGCGAGTCGGCTACGATTTGGTTGCCCGCAGCGTCGAAATCCTTTGCCACAGCCAGCGTCAGCATGGCCGTATTGGGGTGCTGGTTGCCAAACGCTTCCTGACAGATGCCTAAGGCCTGGCGACGTATCACCACCGCCGTATCGAAATAGCCATAGAACAAATTTCCATACCAGGCAGCTAAGTCCTGTAGTAGCGCTACTTCGTATATGTTGTTTTTTCCCAGGTGGAGGGTGTAAATATCCCGCGCCTCTTGAATTAGCTCATCGGCTTCTAAAAAGCGTGGGGTGCTGTATTGGAGGTAGCTATATCTTACGCGCAGCAGCTCGGCTTTTTCCTTGACCTTGTCCGGCAACGCCCCACGCGGGG
>CAYOTJ010000397.1:0-4164 GCA_964406855.1 uncultured Saprospiraceae bacterium | reverse complement strand
TCCAGGTTGCCCTCTTCAGAAGGGTGAAAAGTTTGAGACATCACGCCGTGGAACGCCCCCAGTTCGGGCCATTTGGCAAAGAGCGATTGAGCGCCGGCAGATTGGGCGGCGCCGGCAACTAACCATACGAGAATGGCAAAAAGAATATGCTTCTTCATGAAAGGGTATCAAAGATTCGTCTTGCCCGCCGCCATAGACCATAGCGCCTTAGCTTGGGCAAGCCAGGTTAAAAAAATAGCGAACAAAAAATGGAAGTAGGGTAGGGGGGGAGATCATACCCATTGGGGCGGGTGAAAGACATCGCCAGTCAGCAGTCGGGCTGTTAACGGCTGGTAGTGGAAGCCGTTTTCCCGATTGTCAGAGGCGGGCTTTTGCAACAAATCCGGCGTTGATACGGGCAATATAAAAGGCGTGGTTTCTAACAAAATGCGCTGCGCTGCGGGCAAAGGGCAGGAGCGCTCTTTGTTTTGAGCCTCGGCAGCTAATCGTTGGGCCAGCACGCATTTACCCCGGCAGGCAGAGCCCGGTCTGAACCTGTTTTTACATTGTGTTTGGGCAATCTCCTCCTGCTGCTGTACAAATACAACGGCTATGGCCATACGGGCGCTGATCTGCGCAAATATGGCCAAGACTAACAATATGGAGATGGCTTGCCTCAAATGAGTTCTTTTGCACCAACAAAGATAGGCGATAAAACAAGATCAGAAGCCGCCACAGCGGTGATTTTTAACAGCCAAAAAACAAAAAACCCAACCAACTGCAATGCAATTGATTGGGTTTTATTGGTCGGGGCACCAGGATTTGAACCTGGGACCCCCTGCTCCCAAAGCAGGTGCGCTACCGGGCTGCGCTACGCCCCGAAATGCGGTGAAGGCGGGATTCGAACCCGCGGTACCCTTTGCAAGGTACGTCGGTTTAGCAAACCGGTGGTTTCAGCCACTCACCCACTTCACCGTGTTTTGGCTGATTATTCCCGCGAGGGGAAGGTTTTTTGACCTCCTTTCGGCCAAAGCGATGCAAATATAAACATGCTTACCGCATAGTACAAAGCTTTTCTGCAAAAATAAGTTCCTTTTTTACAGCAAAAGTAGGTAAATAGCTGGTCATTAGCATTTTAAAGCCAATGACTTATTCCTCGCTCATGCTAAGGCGCAGTTTCTGCTCCAGCTCGGCTACGGTATCTTTGAGCACGGCGTCGGTTTCCATAAGATCCTGAACCGTATTGCAGGAATAGATGACCGTGCTGTGGTCGCGCCCGCCAAAGGTTTCTCCTATGGCCTTGAGCGATTTATCGGTGAGCCGCTTGGCTAAGTACATCGACAACTGCCGGGCTACCACTACCTGCCGCTTGCGGGTCTTGCCCTGCAGGTTTTCGGTTTTCATGCCAAAGTGCTCGGCTACTAATTGCTGGATATACTCTACGGTAATCTCTTTGTTGATCTCGCGTACAAAACTCTTGACTACCTCCTTGGCTAAGGTGATGTCGATCTGCCGATGGTGGATGGAAGATCTGGCGATGAGCGATACCAAGGCGCCTTCCAGCTCGCGAATGTTATTGCGAATGTGAAAACAGATGAACTCCAGCACATTAGACGGAATGTCTACGCCTTCGCGCTTCGACTTCGCCTCCAGGATGGCCATGCGGGTTTCGAGATCGGGCGCCTGAAGATCAGCCGTGAGCCCCCACTTAAAGCGGGAGATCAGGCGCTCGGTGATGCCCTGCATATCGCGGGGGGGGCGATCGGAAGTAAGGATGATCTGCTTTTTCGACTGGTGTAGCTGGTTGAAGATGTTGAAGAATATCTCCTGGGTTTTCTGTTTGTCGGCCAGCGACTGAATGTCGTCTACAATGAGTACATCTACAAACTGGTAGAAGTTGGTCAGATCATTGACGGCGTTGTTTTTAATGGCCTGGATGATCTGATTCGTAAACTTATCGGTAGTGATGTACAGCACCGTCTTGGCGGGGTGCAGCTCCATAACCTTATTGCCGATGGCTTGCGCCAGGTGGGTCTTTCCCAACCCCACATCGCCATAAATGATGAGCGGGTTGAAGGAGTTGGTGCCGGGGCGGTCGGCAATGGCCATGCCTGCCGAACGGGCCAGTTGGTTGCAGTCGCCCTCAATGAAATTGTCAAACAGATAGGTGCTGTTGAGTTGGGAGTCTATTTTGGGCTTTTTAATGCCCGGTATGATGAAGGGGTTTTTAATGTTGCCCGCATCAACCGTGCCGGGGTCAAATCCGGTATGGTCTTCTGTTGAGCGGTGGCCCGCTGCCGAAATGCCGGTAGTGGTACCATTGGGGGGCGGAGCGTGCAGGATGGTAGACCGGGGCGCAGCCTGGCCCGGCGATACCGCATTGACGATCTGATAGAGGAGTTGCCCCCTGTCCCCCAATTGCTCCCGTATGGTTTGTTTGAGCACGCTAACATAGTGCTCCTCCAACCACTCATAAAAGAAGCGGTTGGGCACTTGGATGGTCAGTGCGTTCTCGCGCAATGCCACCGGCCTGATGGGTTCAAACCAGGTACGGAAGCTCTGATCCGGAATCATTCGCCGAATCGTGCGCAGACAGTTATCCCATACTGTAGCGTGATCGTTTGCCATACTACATACGCTTTGCCCCTGTATTGCGCGCAGACGGCAATACACGGCAGGTGAATAAAAAAATCCTGATTTACAACAATGATGGTATCAGTAGGTCGCTAATTGTCGCTGTCGCGATTGCAAGAGCGTTCAAGAACAAGCGATTTCAGAAAAACTTTCATCTCCCGCTCATTCATTGGAGGGCTACAAAGATGGGGTAAATATTTGAACTTGGAAAGCCCCGCCCTCCCTTTTTTAGATATTTTTTTTGGGGTAATTCATAAACGATTAAAGCGGCTGGCAAGCACGGGCAATCCGTCGGCAAAGGCTGTTTTTTAACTTCCTGATAATGCGTACAAAAGCTATTTTTGCCGGCGTTCACCCTCAATTCAATAACTTTATGGCGGAAGTACAGATAGAAGCATCGTGGAAAGCGGTATTGGCTGATGTGTTTGAAATGCCTTATTTTCAGGAGGTTGCAGGTGTTCTTCGGCAAGCTAAAGCCCAGGGTAAGGTCATTTACCCTCCGGGAAGCCTCATTTTTAACGCTTTCAATGCTACGCCTTTCCCCGATGTGCGGGTGGTTATCCTTGGCCAAGACCCCTACCACAACCCCGGCGAGGCAATGGGCCTTTGCTTTTCGGTGCCTAAGGGCATAAAAACCCCTCCCTCGCTGACGAACATATACAAAGAATTGAACTCCGATCTGGGGCTGCCCATACCTGCACATGGCGATCTTTCGGCCTGGACTCGCCAGGGGGTCTTCCTCCTCAACGCCATCCTCACGGTCGAGCGCAACCAGCCGGCCAGCCAT
Organism: uncultured Saprospiraceae bacterium; assembly: GCA_964406855.1. Classification (GTDB taxonomy): domain Bacteria; phylum Bacteroidota; class Bacteroidia; order Chitinophagales; family Saprospiraceae; genus JAUMBM01. The sequence continues at coordinate 764 of CAYOTJ010000397.1, read as the reverse complement.
CAGAAGATCGGCTGGCAGGATTTTACCAATGAGGTCATCCGCCGCCTCTCCAACCGCCGCGACAACCTCGTCTTTATGCTCTGGGGGAATTATGCCCGCAAAAAAGCCGAACTCATCGACGCCGGCAGGCACCTTATATTAGAGGCCGCTCACCCCTCTCCTCTGGCCCGCGATGCATTCCGCGGATGCAAGCATTTTTCCAAAGCCAATACCTACCTCGAAGCTCACGGTTATGGGCCCGTCGATTGGCGTCTCGGAGATTAGGATGCAACCCAAAACAAAGACGGCTCCTCCCAAAAATGGGAGAAGCCGTAGCCCCCGTGTGTGTACCCTATGCGTTTATGGCCTGATGCGGTAGTGATATGATTGCATCAAGGCATTATCGTATTTCAATCCCGTTTAAAAAAAACCGTTCATTGTGTTTATTTGCTTGCGCACGGCCTTATGCAAACACACCCGTGGTTGCCTTAGAGCTAATCCAGTTCTGTGCCAGTTTGTTAATGTGTTGATAGTCAGTTTTTTGATGAATTAGTTGGCTTGAATTATTTCCAATTTTAGGAAAATTTTCCATTTTCAGGACAAATTTGCCGCTTGCAGCCGTTTGATGATCCTGCTGAACAGTTGGTTTATGCGATCCTCCGCGCCCCCAAACCTGCCGACGCGCGGTATAGCGCTATGCTTGCCTGTACAAACTACAAAAGCCTGCCGGTACTGTGGCCGGCAGGCTTTTGATAGCGCTGTAATCTCCAACTTTCGGCTTATTC
>CAYOTJ010000396.1:0-4167 GCA_964406855.1 uncultured Saprospiraceae bacterium | reverse complement strand
GTGTTAAGGGCCCGCCCACTGAGGGGGTGGTTTCACCTGGCCGAGCCTATACGGTCATGCAAATATTGCGGCCCTGCTTGCCAGCGCTGCGCCAACAAGGGCAACGCGCATGCCGGAGGAGATACTGGCTAGCCCACCATACCTTCCGGGAACGACAACGTAGGCGTATGGCTGTGGTAAGACATGGCCTTGGCTTTGCTGTAATGGAAGAGCTCCTGCCAGAAGGTGCGCTTGTGGGCAATGACGGCCACCCAGTCGATCTGGCGCTCCTGAAGGAAAGTCGTCATGGCCGGCAGAAAATCGACACCCTCAACGATGTGAAAAAAGATGCGCTCATGGTGGGCGTACTTCTGGCGCAGCGCATCCATGCGATGATTGTGGTTTTCGGTATGCGCCAGATCGATGTGTATGCAGTGTACCTCAGCCTGAAAAGGAGCCGCCAATGCCAGCGTCATATCCAAGGCGCGCTCGTCTTCGGGCAAGAAGGCCATGCTGATGGCGACACGGTCGACCTTGCCGTCAAAATTGGCCTGTTCGGGTACCGTCAGTACGGGGCAGGGCGCATTTTCGAGCACTTCGCCGGCCACGCTGCCGATGAATATCTCCTTGAGGCCGCGGGCGCCCGTGGTGCCCATCACAATGAGGTCGGCCTGTTCGCGGCGGGCTACGTTCAGAATGGTATTTACCGTATCGCCCTCTTCCAGCAAGTGAGTTGCCTCAATGTGGCCCAGACCTTTTTCTTCAGCCAGCCGGTCGAGCTGCGGAATGGCGCCCTTATAATCTTCAAACTCATAGAGGTCAAACTCCTTATAAAACTCGTCGAGCATACGGGGCAAATGGGAGGCGCCGCGTATCTCAGGGCGCTGGTATACGTGCAGCGTGAACAGGCGCGCATCGAGCTTGGCCGCTAAGTGCAAAGCATAGATGTAGGCTCGGTTGGCTGCATCTGAAAGATCGGTGGGAAAGAGTATGGTTTTCATATTTACTGCTTATTGTAGCGCTAATAAAGGCAAAAAGCCACTGGTCGCATAGTGATGAGGTAAATTTAATGAAGGCTTAACAATAATGAAAGCGATTGCACCGAAAAATGCGCCCGATAACCGTTTTTTAACTACTTTTGACCTCCGAAATCTTGAAGAGCTGAGGCATGAAGAACCGAGTAATCATTGAGCGCGTTCGCCCCGAGCTGGATGGCGGGCGCTACTTCATTAAGCGGGTAGTTGGAGAAACCGTCCGCGTAACCGCCGACATCTATGCCGACGGGCACGATGCCATCGGCGCTTCACTGTTGTATAAGGCCGAAAATGCCCGTCGCTGGCAGGAAATACAAATGACGCCCGGCGAAAACGACGAATGGACGGCAACTTTTACCGTAGGTGAAACGGGCTTTTTCCACTACAAAATTCACGGCTGGGTAGACCACCTCCTCAACTGGCGCAACGGCTTCCTGAAAAAACAGGCCGACGGGCAGCGCATGGAAGTTGAACTCCAGATCGGAGCGGCCCTGCTCACAACCACCGCAGCCCTCTACCCCAAAGCTAAAGCCGGCCCCCTCGCAGTATACGCCGCCAAGCTGGCCCGCCCAGAGGCCTATGAAGCTGCCGTGCAGGCCGTACTCAGCGACGACTTCGCCGCTATGGTAGCCCAGTTTCCATGCAAGCAAAACATCACGGAATACGACCGCAACCTGCGCGTGCGCGTAGGCCGCGAGCGCGAGCTCTTTAGCGCCTGGTACGAGGTATTCCCCCGCTCGGCTTCCCCCGACCCCTCGCGGCCGGGCACGTTCAAAGACGTCGTCAACCTGCTGCCCAGGGTGCAGGAGTTGGGCTTCGATGTGCTCTATATGCCGCCCATCCACCCGGTGGGCAAGCTCAATCGCAAGGGCCGCAACAATGCCGTAACCGCCCAACCCGGCGAACCCGGCTCGCCTTGGGCCATCGGTAGCCACGAAGGCGGCCACAAGGCCGTAGCCCCCGAACTGGGTACCCTCGAAGACTATCGCGAGCTCATCGCCAAAGCCGCCGAGCGCGGCATCGAAGTCGCCCTCGATTTAGCCTTCCAGTGCGCCCCCGACCACCCCTACATCAAGGAGCATCCTGAATGGTTCCTCTGGCGCCCCGACGGCACCATCGCCTACGCCGAGAACCCACCCAAAAAATATCAGGATATTGTGCCCCTCAACTTCGAGTCGGACGATTGGCAGGGCCTATGGAACGAGCTGCGCAGCGTCATCATCTTCTGGTGCGAGCAGGGCATACGCATCTTTCGCGTAGACAACCCGCATACCAAAGCTTTCCGCTTCTGGGAGTGGGCCATCAACAGCGTACAGGAAACCTACCCCGATACCATCTTCCTCAGCGAGGCTTTTACGCGCCCCCGGGTGATGGCTCAGTTGGCCAAGGGCGGCTTCACCCAGTCGTACACCTACTTTACCTGGCGCAACACCCGCCGCGATATGGAGGCCTACCTCACTGAGCTGGTAAGCAGCGAGTCGAGGGAGTATTTCCGCCCCAACTTCTGGCCCAACACCCCCGACATTCTGCCCTTCGAACTCATGGGCGCCGGTCAGGCCGGTTTTGCCATGCGCCTGTTTATGGCCGCTACCCTGTCCAGCAACTACGGCATGTACGCTCCGGCCTACGAGTTTATGGAAAATACAGGCCACAGCAACGGCAAAGAAGAATACGAAGACAGCGAAAAGTATATGGTGCGCCACTACGACTGGAACTACCGCACCGCCATCACCGAGCTCACGGCTCAGCTCAACCGCATACGCCGCGAGCATCCGGCTCTGCAAACGACCTGGAACATACACTTTACCCGCACCGATAACGAGCAACTCATGAGCTACATTAAGCTCACCGACGACCGCTCCGACATCCTCTGGTGCGTGGTCAACTTCGACACCCACAACGCGCAGTCGGGCTATATAGAAACCCCCAAAGCCCTGCTGGGCATACAGGGAGGCGTACGCCTGCGCATTACCGACCTGCTCACCGGCGAGGTATACCACTGGTTCAACGACTGGAACTATGTAGAACTGCGTCCCAGCAAACAGCCTGGCCACCTCTTCCTTGTGGAAAAACTGGCCTAGCGTTTATTCATCCATCTGTTCATCGGGTCTGGAGGGAAAGACGGCCAGGCCCCGTGAATTTTATTGAAAATGACAGAAACGCATTCGCGCTTGCACAGCCAGCGGTTGCGCATCGGTATGGTGCAGTGGAAGATGAGACCCGTATCCGACTGGGCCTCGTTCTTCGAGTCGACCGCCCACCAGGTGAGGGCGCTGGCCAATCAGGGCGCCGACTTCGTCGTCTTCCCCGAGTATTTTGCCATGCCGCTGGTGTTGCTGGCGCCGGAAAATACCGATGAGATGGCTCAGCTTCGCTGGCTTGCCCAACGGGCCAGCCTCATCCGCGACCACTTTCGGGCGCTGGCCCAACAGTACCAGATTTACTTAGTGGCAGGCAGCACCTTAGCCCTACAGGCCGACGACGAGTTGCGCAACGTCTGCTTCTTCTGCCATCCCGACGGTAAGGTTGAGGAATACCACAAGCTCCACCTTACCCCTTGGGAGGCCGGCTATTGGAGCGTCAGGCCCGGGCAGCGCCCCGGCGTCTTCGATACGCGCTTTGGCAAGGTTGCCGTATGCATCTGCTATGATGTGGAGTTTCCGGAGCTTACCCGCCTTTACGCCCTCGAAGGCGTGCGCATCATCTTTGTACCTTTCTCTACCGACTCCGAGCAGGGCTACTACCGGGTGCGGCATTGCGCCCAGGCGAGAGCCGTGGAAAATGAGTGCTTCGTAGCCCTGTCGGGCTGTGTGGGCAACCTGCCTCGCGTGCCGCATGTGGAGTTTCAGTTTGGCCAGGCCGCGCTACTCACCCCTTCCGACTATGGCTTCCCGCCCAAAGGCACTCAGATTGAAGCCCCCGTCAATCAGGATGTAGGCCTCATCACTGAGATCGATCTCTCGGCCCTCGAACACGTGCGTACCCACGGCAGTGTGCGCAACCTCCGCGATCGGCGCCCCGAGCTTTATCAGTTGGGGTGGCTGGGGGCATAAGGGAGATTTCGCCTCTCCCCTTGGTATGGTTCCAATCTGGCTGCACGCCCGGACAAGGGATAGCAGGGAGCTCCTGCGACCGGATAGCCCGGCCGCCGCGC
>CAYOTJ010000395.1:1330-4178 GCA_964406855.1 uncultured Saprospiraceae bacterium | reverse complement strand
CCGATCATCTGTACAGCATCGACGACGCCATGCGCGCCGGCTATGCCTGGGAGATGGGGCCTTTTGAATATTGGGACGCCATTGGCATTGCCCAAGGTATAGAAGCCGCCGAGTCGCTGGGCGAAAAGGTAGCTCCCTGGGTGAAGGATATGTTGGCAGCGGGGCATACGAGCTTTTATCGGCGCGAAGGGGGCCGGTTGCTGACCTATAACCCGGCCGACAAGACCTACGAGGCCCGACCCGGCGCTGAGGCCTTTATCATTCTCGACAACCAGCGCGACCGTGCGCCGGTGCATAAGACCAGCGAGACCTTGGTACACGACATTGGCGACGGGGTGCTTTGTTTGGAGTTTACGAGCCCCCACAACACCATTGGCGAAGGGGTGCTGCGCGGCCTCAATGAAGCCATTCAACTGGCTGAGGAAGGCAACTGGAAAGGGTTGGTCATCGGCAACAACGCGACCAACTTTTCGGTGGGCGCCAACCTGATGATGATTGCCATGATGGCCTATAACCAGGAGTTCGACCAGCTCAATATGGCCGTCAACTACTTCCAGCAAACGACGATGCGTTGCCGCTATTCGTCGGTTCCGGTGGTAGTAGCCACGCAGGGTTACGTCTTTGGCGGCGGTTGTGAAACGCTTATGCACTGCGACGGGGCCGCCTGCGCCGCAGAATCGTACATTGGGCTGGTGGAAGTGGGCGTTGGACTCATTCCCGGCGGCGGCGGCACCAAGGAATTTGCCCTGCGCGCCAGCGACGCTTTTTTTGAAGGCGATGTGCAAATTCCCACGCTCATTGAAAAATTCAAGGCCATAGCGCTGGCCTCAGTAGCTACCTCGGCACATGAGGCCTATAAATATGGCTACCTGCTGCCGGGCCGCGACCGGGTGATCATGAACAAAGACCGCAACATAGCGGAAGCCAAGGCGATGGTGCTGGAAATGGCGCCTACCTATACCCAGCCCATACAGCGCAATGACATTACAGTGCTGGGGCGCACGGGGCTGGCGGCTCTTTATGCTGCGGCCAATGAACTGCGCTTAGGCAACTATGCCAGCGAGCACGACATCAAAATTGCGCACAAGGTAGCTTATGTGCTTTGCGGCGGCGACCTCACCGGCGTGCAGCAGGTGAGCGAGCAATACCTCCTCGACATCGAGCGGGAGGCCTTCCTCAGTCTGTGCGGCGAGCAAAAGACGCTGGAGCGCATTCAGCACATGCTCACAACCAACAAACCGCTGAGAAACTAACCCAAACATCATCTTTTTGCATAAAACGGGCTAAAACAATGGCAAGATGATGCACAGAGCCCGCCTTTTCCGGCGGGCTCTTGTCGTTGGCGGATGCCCTGTTGCGGCTCAAAGGGCATTTTCTACGGTTGGCGGGAAAAATCATTGACACGGGATAGCGGGCGCTGTACCTTGGCGCAGTCAATAAAACGAAAAACCAAATGAAAAAGGTACTTGTCATTCTGGGGCACCCCGACGCCAACTCACTGAATGCCGCGCTGGCGGAGAATTATGCCGCCGGCGCTCGCGAGGCCGGTAAAGAAGTGCGCATGCTGAAGCTGGGCGAGCTAAACTTCGACCCCATCCTGCATTCAGGCTTTTCCCGGGATCAGCCGCTGGAGCCCGATCTGCTCAGCGCCCAGGAAGCGATCAAATGGGCGGATCATCTCGTATGGGTATACCCCAGTTGGTGGGGGAACCTCCCCGCCTTGCTAAAAGGCTTTATCGACCGCATTTTTCTGCCTGGCTTCGCCTTCAAATACCGCCCCAACTCACCCTGGTGGGATCGCTATTTGTCGGGCCGCAGCGCGCGCATCCTCATGACGATGGACACCCCGGCGCTTTACAATGCCTTGGTTTATCGCAACGCCAACATCAACGCCCTGAAACGGGCTACGCTTCACTTCTGTGGCATAAAGCCCGTTAAGGTGGCTACTTTTCCGGGGGTTCGCTTTGCGCATGAGGCCCGACGCCGGCAATGGTTAGATGCAGTGAAAGCGTACGGGAAAAAAGATTAAGCGGCCTCAGGGCGTTGGTCTGACAAAGGCGATCAGGCTGCGCTTTTGATTCCTTTGAGGGCGGTATGCGCACAAACTCGTTTGAAATGCTGCATTGAGGCACTTCAAACGAGTTTATCTCTGCCTTGTGGCGTTTACAAACTGGAGTAAACGGAGTATAGCAGGAGCAGGAGTACCAGCGTGACAGCCAGTACTACAAAGAAGAATTTTTTGCGGTCGCGGTTATCCAGCGACTGGATGCGTTGCTGCTTTCTCGATTTCGTTGCCATATTATTTAGTTTTACTCGGGGGTAAATTTAAACAACCCTGTGGAAATGGGAAGTTTTTTTACGGGAAATCAGCGATGACTTATACCACCTGCACTTCGCTGAAGCCGTTACTGCGCTTCACCACCTGCACTTGTCCGCCTATGCGCTCTTTGAGGGCTTTGACGTGCGAGATGATGCCAATGGTTTTACCCGAAGACTGGAGGTTTTCGAGGGTGGCTAAGGCCAGATCGAGGCTGTTGTCGTCGAGGGTGCCGAAACCCTCGTCTATGAAGAGCGAGCGGATGCGGGTATCTCGGCCGGCGAGGTCGGAGAGGCCCAGGGCGAGTGAAAGACTCACGAGAAAACTTTCGCCCCCACTGAGGGAAAGGGCGCTGCGGCGGTTGTCGGCCTGGTAAGTGTCGATGACTTCGAGGTCGAGCTCGGCATCGTCTTTTTTGGCAATGAGGTAGCGCCCGCTGAGTTGTTGGAGGTAGGCATTGGCCAAGGCGACGAGTTTTTGGAGGGTGAGCCCCTGGGCAAAGGTTCTGAATTTTTTGCCATCGGCCTGCCC
>CAYOTJ010000395.1:0-1320 GCA_964406855.1 uncultured Saprospiraceae bacterium | reverse complement strand
AGGTCGTTGAGCAACGACCAGCGACGGTACTCAGGTCGTTGGGCCGCTATGGCTGCGGCCAGCGTCTGGGCCTGCCGACGTCGTTCTGCGTGCAGTCGCAGTTGCTCGCGCACAGCGCCGGTGCGTTCGAGGAGGGTGGCCGTTTCGGCTTCGGCGGCCGCCAGCAGGGCAGACAGGTCTTCAAGTTCTGGCCAGTGTTGGGTTTGTTGCAGGAGGGCGTTCCATTTATCGAGGATTTCCTGGCGTTCGCGGCGGGCGTCGGCCAATTGATTGTCGATGCGCTGGAGGCGGCTTTCCAGTTCATTTTCTTCTTCGGCATCGATGAGAGCGGCGCGGGCCATATCGAGGTTATCGAAGCCGGCGTTTAGTGCGGTTTGTTGAAGCGTTATACTGCGATTGTCGATGCTAAGTTGAAGTTGGCCAAGGTCGCGACTGCGATCGCTGAGACGGCGCTCCAGAGCAGATAAGGCTTCTTTATGTTGATTATAAGCCGTTCGCGCTTCCTCCAATTGGGTTTGTCGGAGGGTTTGGGTTTCGTCCCATTGTCGGCGCGCGTCTTCTACGGAGCCTTTAAGCAGTTCCTGGCGCTCTGCCTGCAGGCGCTGATACTCCTCCTGCCGGCTTTGCCATTGCCGGCGAGCGTTTTGACTTTCTTCAGCAGCGCCGGCGGCTTGCCTGCTCAGGCTTTCGAATTGGCTGGCGTTGCGTTGTTCGGCTTCCCGCGCGGCGGCGAGCGCTTGTTGTTGGCCGACGAATTGCCGGGCTTGCTGCTGAAGGCGTTCGAACAGGGCTTTGCCCTGCTCGGGTTCAAAGGTAGCGCCTAAAGGGGCCAGCAGTTCGTTGATGCGGTTGAGGGCAGTCTGGTATTCCAGGGTAGTTTCATCGAGGCGGAGCTGGCTCTGGGTAGCGCGGTCGTGTAGTAAGGCCACTTCCGACTCGCGTTGCATGCGCTCTTTTTCAGCCATAGCCACCCACTCGGCCAATCGCGTTTTTTGTTGTTGTAGTTGTTCAATTCGATTGCGTGCCGCTTTCCAGACGTCGAGTTGCCGGCCGGCTGCTCCGGCCAACTGGCGCCAGTCGGCAGGGCGATCTTCATCTTGGAGGCCGCCCTCCGCCAACTGGGCAATGCGCGCTTCAAAGGCCAGCATTCTTTCGGTTTGCGCCTCAAACTGGCCGCGCAGCTCCCGGAGCTCGCTGCCCATCAGGCTTTCTATTTCGCGGCTGAGGTCTTTATCTTCCTGCATCAGGTCGCGGGCCTGCTGTTGCAGTTGCTGGTGGTATTGCCGGGCTTTTTCATATTCGGCCCGAGCGCGGTCGGCA
>CAYOTJ010000394.1:0-4189 GCA_964406855.1 uncultured Saprospiraceae bacterium | reverse complement strand
GCATTGGTAAGGCCACGGTGATCCGCTTTCTGGAAGAAGGCGCTTATGTGGCTCTATGGGATATCGACAAAGCTCGTGCGGAAGCGCTTGCAGGCAGCCTCAACGGCCTTGGCGATCGCATGCGCGTTTATGCGGTAAACACCACCGAACTGGCCTCCTGCGAGGAGGCTGCCAAAGCGGTGTATGAAGCTTTTGGCCGCATCGACATTCTGGTGAACAACGCAGGTATCACCCGCGACGCCACCATGCGCAAGATCACGGCCGAGCAGTGGGATCAGGTTATCTCCGTCAACCTCACCGGCGTATTCAACTGCACCAAAGCCGTACATGGCTATATGATGGAAGGCGGATACGGCCGCATCATCACGGCTTCATCCATCGTAGGCCTCACGGGCAACTTTGGCCAAACCAATTATGCCGCCACCAAATCGGGGGTTATTGGCATGACCAAAGTTTGGGCGCGCGAATTTGGCCGCAAAGGCATTACGGCCAACGCCGTTGCGCCGGGCTTCATCAACACCGAAATGATGGCTACTATTCCCGACCAGGTGCTCGACACCTTCCGCGAGCGCACGCCCGTGGGGCGTCTGGGCGACCCTAAGGAGGTGGCCAACCTCTACGTCTTCTTAGCTTCGGAGGAAGCCGGCTTTATCAATGGGGCTACCATAAGCATCGACGGGGGGCTGGTGCTGTAAGTTGCGCAAGCTATATTGCATCCGTCCGCGGGTTGGTTGATAACATAAAACAACAGCCTTGTCGCGCTGTTTCCATTGCGTGCTTTTACACGCACCCGGACGACGCGCGGCAAGGCTTTCGATACAGCCTTTTCTGCAGACGTAAAACCGATCAACGATGCGTAGCAAGCTTCAGAAGTTTACAGAATTTGCGGGCAGCCTCCTGCCCCATGAGACGGAATACCTCTTACAAAGCCAGCGCTTTGAAGACGATATAAAGTTGGGTATACTCGACAGGGTAAACAACAACAGCCACCGCCTCAAAGACTGGGAGGGCTACGACGAGGAGATCGATAAGCGCAAGTATTCTCATCTCAAAAAATGGAAAAGCGCATCATGACCGACAGCATCGACCCCACTGAGGAGAAGACGCTGCTCAAAAAGATTCGAGATTTTGCGCTGCCCATGTTTTACTTCACCAAGTTCTACGAATTGGTGGAAACCTACCGCCACTTTTTACTCATCCGTCTGCGGTATGACGATCACCGGATGGTTGACGACTTCCTCAAAAGTTTTAAAGAAGACTACCTCCGCTCCAAATCGGTCAGCGAACGCATCCATACCGCCACAGCCGAGATCATCAATCAGTTTGCTACCACTGACCCCGCGGAAACCCTCAAATGGGAAGACTGGCTCATTGAAGTTTTCTATGACGAAACCCTCGACGGCCTCAACCGCTACTTAGCGCTGGTGCGCCTCACTTTTTTATACCTCAACTACCGGCAACTCGACCGCCTGCGCGACAAATACGACTTCCTCGACCAGCAGTTCCGTGAAGGCCGATACTATTCCAAGCGACTGTTGCTCAACTACTACCACAACCGCATGTTGTTGCACACCAAGTGCAAGGAGTATGACCAGGCCATCTATTATGGTTATCTTTCGGTGCGCCAGAAGAACAACGACTATCTGCTATACGTCAACAACCTGAGCGGAGTGCTGCTGCGCCAAAACCGCCACGAAGAAGCCATGGATATCCTGCGGGCTGCCCTGCCCGATATGAAAGCCAGCAAAAACTTCTTTAACAAAATTGGTTATGTTGCCTTCTATGTACACGCCCTTAACCGCACAGGCAAAGCCCGCAGCGCTGAAAACTACGCAGAGGCCTTCCTCCAGGCTTATCGCCAGGAGATATTCAAATACCGCTGGCATCTGTTTTTCAGCGCCTACTTACAGTCGTTGATGCTTCAGGAAAAATACGCAAAGGCCTTGCGCACCATCCGCAAGTTCAAACTTATGGAAAGGGAAAAGCGCTACCAGAAACGCGCCAACTACCTGCCCACCATCCTCTGGTATCAAATACTTTGCGAGTACAAGGAGGGTCACCTCACCCGGCAGCAGTTGCAGCAGCGCCTGCAGCAGCAACTTCAGGAGGCGGCCACCGACAAAGATCGCCATGCCAACCTGAAGGAGCTGCTCAAGGAAATGAAGGCCTACGCCCCCGATGTCATGCGCCCCGTAGAGGAGAGCATGAGCCGGTTGGCCATTGCCTAAAGGTTATCGCTCAATGACCAACTTGCGCGAAGCAAAGCCCTCCCGGCCGGCTATGCGCACTAAGTAGATGCCTGCCGGCAGTTGGCTTACATCCACTGCCTGTCCGGCATCCTGCTGCGGGTAAAAAGCTTGCATTTTGCCCTGTTGGTCCAGTATGGCTACGGCTACCTCGCCTGCCAATCCTTTAAAGAAGAAAGCGTCGCCCGAAGGGTTGGGAAAAATGGCCATACCTGCCAAAGCCTCGGGTTCTTCTGCCCCCACTTGTATGTCCTGGAAGGAAGCAAAAAACAAAGCTGTAGATGTGATGGCGGGCGTAGCGCATTGCGAGTGGTTGGCCGTGGGGTTCATATCGGCCGAATCGAAATTGGTCGGATTATAAGTAGTCATCACCGAATCGGCAATAATGCTGTTCCTGAAAGGCACCTGATCATCGGCCATACAGTAGAACAGGCGCGTAGGCGCCACCGGCCCCCAGTCGTACACATCATTATCGCGCAGGGCTTGCAGCAGCGGGTGGTTTTCCGGCTGCTGGGTCTCCAGAATCTGCACAATGCTGTCCTGAAGCATATTGCGGGCTACCGACGCGCCATACTCCTGCGTAAGCTGGAAGATGAGGTTAAAGTTGAGCGTCGTCAGGCTGCTTTCCCGGTTGTAGTACGACTCGATCATAGGCACAAAAGAAGGCTTAAACACCTGCTCCAGATCGTCGTAAATCTGATAGACGTAGTTATACGACAAAAAGGTGTTGGGCACATAAGCCGGATAAAAATACGGCGTAGTAGCTAGAATGCGTTCCCGCATCACCCCGCTTATGCTATACGGCCCCGACAAATGCGCGGCAGCCGTAACCTGCATCTCGTTGGTCAGGCCGGCTTCAATTTCGCGGTGCAGAGCCGCAGCCGCATGCCCACCCTGGGAGTAGCCTGTGATGAACAACTGGTCATTGATGAGAATATTGGCATCGGCGGCATAAGCCCTCACCGCCCGAATCATATCAATGGCTGCCGAGGCCTCCGTTTCGGCATGAACGTAAGGGTGAAAGCCCCTTGAAGTGCCCAGCCCCAGGTAGTCGGGCGCCAGCGACACATAGCCCAACCCGCCAAAGATGGCCGCCACATCCCAGTCTGCCTGCAACTCGGAGGGCACATTGGTAGGGCCGCTTACCGTACCGTGTTGATATACCAATAGCGGATACCGGCTGGGCGTATTCCGAATGGGTACAACCAACAGCCCCGAAGCTGTATCAAGTACCCCGAACGCATCAGGGGTGGTATAAGTCACCTTGTACAACGACACCCCGTTTTGCATAATAGCCCCATAAAAGGTTTGCATTTGTGCCAGCGTACGCGTGCCTTTAGAGGTCACCGCTATTACCTGCTGGGCTGCTGCCTCAACGCCGCCGCTTATGATCAGCGCGCAAAGCAGGAGTAGTGATAAGCAATGCTTCATATTTTGGATTTTATTCGATTAAACAGCTTCATCGCCGGAAGGTTGCGCTCGTTGCTGCGCTTCAAAGACAGCCTTTTCCGGCCCCATATCTAAAAACGGAAAAGACCGCTCCAACGCTGCAATGACCTTCAACTGACGTTGTACAAAGGCCTGATGCCCCGGCGTCTCCGGGAAAAAAGGCCGGTGCCGCGCAGCCTCGGCCAGCACCCGCAGCCGCTTGTTCAGGGCCTGGGAAGCCTCGTCGCAGAGCGCCGCCTCAAAGCGCTGCCCGATGTAGCGCGCCGCTGCTGCGCTCGGGTGGCACAAGTCGTCGGCATACCAGCGGTAATCCCGCAGCTCGTCGATCAGCAGCTCATAAGCCGGGAAATAGCAGACCTCTCCTACCCGCTCGCACAGCGCCTCCGCAGCCAGCAATAGCGTCGCCTTGCTGCGCTGGCTCTGCACAACACCTTCGCGCAGGTAACGCACGGGGCTCACCGTCAGCAACACTTTCAGGCCCGGATTTACGGCTC
>CAYOTJ010000393.1:0-4196 GCA_964406855.1 uncultured Saprospiraceae bacterium | reverse complement strand
AGACGGAAAAAGAGCAAGTCAAGATGCACAAATCTTGGCTTGGAGAACTATAAAGACAATACAACAACATGCGCAACCTGCTCTTCTTGCTTTTGGGTTTGGCTTTCCTGCTGGCAGCCTGCAACCCCAACGATGATTTCCTCACCGGCTCGGAGGTAGAGCTGCGCTTCTCGGTAGATACCCTGCGCTTCGATACGGTATTTACTCAGGTGGGCTCGGCTACCCGTTCGTTTACGGTACAAAACACCGCCGATCGCCCCGTGCGCATCGACCGCATACAGATAGAAGGCGCCTCGGGGGTGCGCTTCCGCATGAACGCCGACGGCTTTCCCGGCAACGACCTGCGGGATATAGAAATATGGCCCAACGACAGCATCCACGTATTTGTGGAAGTGACCATAGACCCCAACCAACCTGCGGCCGTAAGCCCTTATGTGGTGGAAGACCGGGTGGTTTTTTATACGGGCGACAAAACGGCTTCCGTACTGCTGGAAGCCTGGGGCCAGAACGCCAACTACTTCCCCAGCCGCTTTAATAAGGGCGTGCCGGTGCTGCTGAGCTGCGACAACCAGACCATCACCTGGAACAGCCCGCTGCCCTACGTCATCTATGGGGAAATCCTCATCGACAGTTGTCTGCTGCAGGTGGCCGCAGGCACGCGCATCTACGTGCATGGGGGCATAGCCCGCAACGATGTTTTCGGCGTCTTCAACGACGGGCTTTTTTATACCTTGGCCAACGGCCGGCTGCACATCAACGGCACAGCCGACGAGCCCGTGATTATTCAGGGCGACCGCTTAGAGGAGGCCTTCCAGGAGGGCGCGGGCCAGTGGCTCGGCATCATCATCGGGCGGGGCAGCCGCGATAATCGGGTGGAATATACCACCATCAAGAACAGTATTTTTGGCGTGCTCGTCGACTCGGCCGCTGAGCTGAGTCTCAAGCATACCCAAATATTCAATACCGCCGGCAATGGCATCTCGGGCATTCATGCAACGATCAAAGCCGAAAACTGCCTCATCCACAGCAATGCCGCCAACAGCGTGCAGCTCACGCATGGGGGCGACTACACCTTCGACCACTGCACCGTAGCCAGCTATGGCGTGGATGCCGGCGCGCTGGCGCTCACCAATTTTCAGTGCTACAACGAGGAGTGCTCGGTCTTCGACATTTACCGGATCAACGCTCTTTTTCGCAACTGCATCCTCTTTGGCTCCCGAAATGACGAACTGATCTTAGCCGACGCCACCAGCCGCAATGAGCCCACGCTGTTTAACCTCTCTATGCAAAATTGCATTGTAAAGGTGCGCGACCTCCTCACGAGCAGCAACGGACGCTACGCCGATTTTTTTAGCACCTACTGCCAGGGCTGCATTAGCGGTACCCGCGATGATAAGCTCTTCTTAGAACGCGAGATGGATGACTATCGCCTCGATTCGCTTTCCATTGCCATCGACAAAGGCCTGCTGCTGCCGGAAATTGGCGTCGACCTGGAGGGCGCCCCCCGCGACGCCCTGCCTGACATCGGCTGTTATGAACGGCAGAAATAACAAGCCATAAAAGCATCCCTCTGTTTTTGACAGGAAAAAATACCCCCCACCATGTTTACCCGCCCGTATAGTCAGCCGGGTAAAACCACTCCCTATTGGGCGGGCCCACAATTTTTTTCAAACAAAATAAACGCCATTAATGAGTTTTTATCTACCTTTGCATCCGCTTTTGCTAAAAACGCTTTAAGACGATGGCTTACCGGGAGTCTTGAAGTCTGAAAGAAGACGAAATATGGATCCGTTAATTCAGTTCCGTATCCCGGTGAAAGGGTTGCACAATGGGCCGCACGATTATTCGTTCGACATCGACGACGAGTTTTTTGCCGCCTTTGAAGCTTCTCCCATACAAAAGGGAAGCATCGCGTTGACCCTCTCGCTTGACAAACGGCCCGATATGTTGGTGCTGGAGTTTGCCTTCAGCGGTACGGTGCGCACCGAGTGCGATCGCTGTTTAGCAGAGATCGACCTGCCGGTAGCCGACGAGCAGCGCCTGCTGGTAAAATACGACCTGGAAGAAGTAGAGTCGGACGACCCCGATGTGCTCTTCATCCATCCCGAAAGCCAGCAGCTCAACGTAGCTCCTTTTATTTACGACTACGTGCTGCTGTCGATGCCCCTCATCAAAGCTTTCGATTGTGAAGATGAGGCCGTAAAGCCTTGCAATCAGGAGATGCTCGACTATCTGGCGCGCCAACAAGACGAAGCGGAAAGCGGCACAAGCGACGAAGACGATCCCGGGAACAATCCTTTTCGGGATGCCTTCAAAGACTGGAACAATCTTAATGATCGATAGCCGACTGAAAAGTCGCCAAAATTAGCTTAACAATGGCACATCCGAAGACACGCGTTTCGAAGCAACGCAAGCACAAGCGCCGGACGCATTACAAAGTAGGCGTTCCACAGATTGCTACCTGCAAGACTACGGGCGAACGTCACCTGTTTCATCGCGCATACAAAGATGCAGAAGGCAACCTGATGTATCGCGGCAAGGTTCTCGTTCCGGCAGAAGGCGGCGAGGCTTAATAAGAGCTTATTTATCTTGCTGAAAGCTCCTGATACCCGTAGGCTATCAGGGGCTTTTGGTGTTTTATTCACTCCTCATCTATTGTATTTCCATGACCAAGCAGATCATCCGCACCGATAAGGCGCCGGCGCCCATTGGCCCCTACAACCAGGCCATCGTATACAATGGCATGTTGTTTGCCTCCGGCCAGATTGCCATCGACCCTGCTACCGGCGAATTAGTAACCGCCAACATCGAAGACGAAACCCGTCAGGTGCTCGAAAACGTGAAGGCCATACTCGAAGCGGCCGGCACGGGCTTCGACCGGGTGCTGAAGAGCTCGGTTTTTGTGAAAAATATGCACGACTTCGGCCGCATCAACGCCATCTATGCCCAGTATTTTGACGAGGAGACGGCGCCTGCCCGCGAGTTGGTAGAAGTGGCCAACCTGCCCAAGTTTGTCAATATTGAAATTTCCATCATTGCCGCTGTAGGCGCTTAATACGTGTTGCGGTCATGGCAGCTACGCCCATCAACCTCCTCAGCGATACCGCCACCCGGCCTACCCCGCCTATGCTGGAGGCGATGATGGCCGCTCCCGTCGGCGACGATGTTTTCGGGGAAGACCCCACCGTGAACGCCCTCGAAGCCAAGGCCGCAGCCCTTTTTGGAAAAGAGGCGGCCTTGTTTTGCCCTTCGGGCACCATGACCAACCAGATTGCCATCAAGGCGCATACCCGCCCCCTCGACGAGCTGATCTGCGAAGTCACTTCGCATGTATACCAGTACGAGGTGGGCGGTTATGCCTTCCATTCGGGGGTGGGGGTCAACCTTATAGAAGGCGTCAATGGCAAAATGACGGCGGCGCAGGTGGAGGCGGCCATAAAGCCCACTGCCGACTGGCTGCCGCTGAGCCGGCTGGCGGTGTTGGAGAATACCTGCAACAAGGGTGGGGGCAGCATCTATACCATAGCGGAGGCAGCGGCCATAGGCGAGGTGTGTCGCCGGCATGGGCTTGCCTACCATCTAGATGGCGCCCGCCTGTTTAATGCCTTGGTAGAGACGGGCGAAGCCCCGGCTCAGTGGGGCGCTCTCTTCGACAGCATTTCGATCTGCCTCAGCAAAGGGCTGGGGGCGCCGGTGGGATCGCTGCTGCTGGGCGGCGCCGATTTTATCCGGCAGGCGCGTCGGCTGCGCAAGGCCTTTGGCGGGGGCATGCGCCAGGCCGGCTATCTGGCGGCTGCCGGCATTTATGCCCTCGACCATCACGTAGATCGCTTGCGCGAAGACCACCGCCACGCCCGCCTGCTGGGCGAAACCCTGGCGGCCCAGCCGTATGTAGCCGCCGTCCGGCCCGTGCAGTCGAACATCGTGATCTTCGATCTGGCCGGCGACCTCATGGCCGCCCGCTTTTTGGAGGTACTGGCCGACCGGGGTATTAAAGCTTCGGCTTTCGGCCCGAAAACGGTGCGCTTTGTGACTCACCTCGACGTGTCCGCCGCTATGATTGAGGCGGCCCGACAAACCCTGATGAGCATATCGCCGATGCTGACGATATATAGTTCTCCAAGCCAAGATTTGTGAATCTTGACTTGCTCTTTTTCCGTCTGGCGGCGATAGAGCCTATTCAAACTTCCATCCAT
>CAYOTJ010000392.1:0-4200 GCA_964406855.1 uncultured Saprospiraceae bacterium | reverse complement strand
TGCCGATTTGGGCGTGCCCCCGCGCGCCCATGCACCCGCCGGCGCCCCGAGGGCGCAAGAGCGGTAGGCAGGCGCGCGGGGTCGGGTGTTCCGCTCTTATGGCTGCGCCTACTGCCGTCCCTTGGGGGCCGTCAGGGGGCGCAGCCATACCGCTGCACCCCCTCACGCGGCTCCGCAGCGGCGTGGGGAGGGCGATTTAGACAGGTGGAACTTGAAGGATAGGGAGGACGAGGTGGGAGGTTGGGCTAGCGGCGGGCAGGGCGCCCCGGGGCAGCGGTGGAAGTTTACCCGGAAGAGCGTAGCGAAGATTGAGCCGACTAGCGTAGCGACGGCGGACGTGGCGGTATGGGCGCGACCCTAAGGGAGCGACCATAATAGCGGACGACGTTTACCCGACCGAGTGTAACGAGGGCGTTTACCCGGAAGAGCGCAGCGAAGACGTGGTGGCGGTGGCGGGCCGGGCCGGCCGTAAGCGCCAAACAGCGGTAAATGCCTTGGCGGCCTGGCTCGACAGCCCCCCAAAAAAAGTATCCTTGTCTAAAAAAACCGCTCAAATCTTAGCGGGGCTACGAGCGGGTAGAACCCGAATGATAATAAGCTTGAGGTGGAACCTCGCGCTAGCGGGCCTACAAAGAGCTGCTCTTCCAACTGCGCACCAGGTGGGCGGTCCGGTTTTCGTTTTCTAGCCCCCCGTAAATCAAGGTCTTGTGGCGCACCTTTCCGGCTGAGATGGAGTCAAAAAAATCCATGCCTACCATTTTTTCAAATCTGCATGGCTGTTTTTTAAAATTTACATAAACATTTTTTAAAATCTGCATAAAAATCAATCCTCTCCATGCGGAATGGGCACAGGCTGCCTACGACCTGAACCGCTTTTGTCGGATAGTACTCCCCCCCCCCACAGACACCATCAAAGATACGCATCGATGTGCCCGGCTAAATAGTAAGGAAGACTCAAGAGTTGGAATTTTTTACCTGTGGGCGTCTCAATATAATCTCTGCTGATAGGGCCGGAATAAAAGCGTACTGCCCTATCGTGGGGGGCTGATTCCATAAACTGGTGGAGTGAACGCAAGCGGCCCGTGCTACCGGATTTGACCTCAATGGGTATGAGCCGAGCGCCATCTGAGTGGACAAAATCAACCTCTGCTTCAGCATCTTTGCGTTCGCGAGTCCAGAAGTGTAGGTCGCTAATCATACTATACCGCTTGGCGAGGAGTTCTTGCCCAACAATATGCTCGGCCAATTTGCCTTGAAAAGCGCGTTCCAGGGTGGGTGATCCCAGTACTTCCTTTTGGATGCCCGCCAAATAATTGAGCAAGCCAGTATCTAATAATTGCAAGCGGGGCGATTTCTTTTTGTCGGCAAAGATGGGCAGCTCAGTGCTGGTGCATGGATAAATAAGAGACAGCAGCATGGCTTTTTCTATGGTACGGATCGCTTCACCTACCTCGCGACTGCGGTAGTTGGATTGTCCAAACCTTTCAAATTTGATCCTATTCCCCGTTTCCGGGCCAATGCTTTTTATCACATGCCTGATCACCTGCACCATAGTGGGGTTGCGGGCATACTTTTCTACATCGTTCATGTAAGCCAGCAAGAGGGATTCATATAAGGGCGTGAGGGCCGTCAAATTTTTATTTTCAGCATAATGGCTAACAATTTCCGGCATGCCGCCAATCAAGGCATAGTCATGGAATAGTTGCAATAGTTTGGGATGTGCAAAGTCGTCGGTGGGCATTTTGTTGTACTGCTCCAGCGCAGCGTGTTCGCCCATTGCCCCTAAGTATTCGTCGAAAGACAGCGGGCGCACTACCATAAACTGCACTCTTCCTACCGGCATGGTTATATTTTCTGTCAACGCAGCCTCAAGTAAAGAGCCTGCCGCAATGATGTAGTATTGCGGAAAGTCTTCATAAAAGTATCGGAGCAGATTAATTGCTTCGGGCACCTCTTGTATTTCGTCAATAAAAATAAGGGTATCTACGACCTGCTGATCTTTGTCTTTACTGAAGAAAATGGACGCTACTAAATGGGCAAATGTGGGAAAATTCTGAAACATGGCTGCGTCTTCCTTGCGCTCCAGATTCAAGTAAATGAACTGCGTAAAAGTCTGACCAAATGCACGCACGACCGTTGTTTTTCCGGTCTGCCTGGCGCCCCTGATAATCAGCGGCTTGCGATGCTTGGATATTCGCCAAGCCTTTAACTCCTCTAAGATATTCCGATAGATCATAGCCCAAAGTTACGACCTTTGTAACAAAGCGGGGGTTATTTTGGCCTTTTTTTGTAACAAAGCGGGGGCATTTTTTGCCTTTTTTTGTAATAAAGTGGGGGTGTTTTAAAAAACTGAGGCCTTTACCCTCACGAAAAATTGGCGCCAGCTGCCGGGCCTGGCTGCGGCTTAAAGCGGCCCGGCGCCTGGCAACAAAGGCGATAATGCCTCCTGGAGTCGACCTTCTTTTATGTCGCACTCCCAGATTCTAATAACTTTCCAGCCTAACTGCTGCGCTTCTCCGGAGAAAAAACATCAGCCATAGCGCTTGAATGTTTCCGGTAACTCAATCATGAGCGATTTATCTATCTCCACCGCGTCTACACGCTGGTTGTAAAGGCTTATTAGCGCCCATATATGACGCCTTATATCGGCTATGGCGAAAGCCCCCAGCTCTTCTACATTTTGCGACAGGAAGGATTCAAGCGACTCCACGGCTATTTTTTTGCCGCAGTATTGTGAGGTTGTATCCATGCTGTTTTGGGATCAGGTTCTCATGGGAAGCGGATGAAATTTCCTGTAACAAGGGGTTGAGGTAGTGCTCGCCGATCCAAGCTACTACGGGCACGCATACGGCATCCCCAAAACCGAACAGGGCGTCGTTGATGCTGCCAGGAATCACATAGTCATCGGCGCCCATAAGGCGGGCGCACTCCCTTGGCGACAGCAGCCTGACTTTGACTTCGCCTTTGCCTACGCGCAGTAATATTTGGCGGGCGCTCCCTCCTTTGGGCGTTCGCAGGCAGCCGGCTATTCCGTCCGATCTGATTTCTGCCATAGAGCGGCCGTTGCGAACCCGCCGGAAAGCCGTGAAATAGCTGTATTGGGGTTGTTGCAAGGCTATTTTGATCAAAGAAGCGTGCCTGTCCGATGTTTGATTGAGTAAATACTGAACGCGATCCTCGCTCCACCATGCCGCGGCCTCTTCCGGCGTTGAGTCAACGATGTCTGCAACGGATTTGGTCCGCTGCGGCAGCGGAGGAAGATGCCTTATATCCCAGTTAATATCAGGATGGCGCATGATAAAATCGGCCAATTTTTTAGTCCTGTGTTCGCTCTCATAAAAACTGAGCTGTTTTTCTTGAACCCCCTCAGGCCAAACCGCAGTTTGTTTTCCAACAACAAAAAGCCGAACCCTGCTTTGGGGCACAAAACGAGCGGCATCTATAATGAACGCATCCACGGCATACCCCAAATCGTTCAGCGCCGCCATCGCTTCTCTGAAGTCTTCGCCTTTGTTGGAGGTAAGGAAACCTTCCACATTTTCCAGTAAAACCAAAGGGGGCTTGCGTTCTTCTATTTCCTCCAAAACCTTGATGAACCCCCAGAATGCCGAGGATTGTTTGCCGGCCAATCCTTCCCTTTTTCCCGCCAACGACAGATCGGTGCAGGGAAAAGAAGCCGTGGCAAGGCTCGCCGTCGGCATAGCGCTCGCGTCCATTTGGTGAATATCGCCAAGCGCAAAATGATCGTCGTCGTCCTGAAAATGATCCGCATAAATGCGCGCTTTCATAGGGTCGATGTCGTTCGCAAAGACGACCTTCCAGCCGGCCGCTTCCAGCCCCATGCGCATCAGGCCTATGCCTGCGAAGAACTCGGCAAACGTTTTCGACAAAAGGGGGACGGGGCGTGCGGTCATAAAAGACTTAGTTTTTGACAAAAGTACAACAATTTGGGTTAGATTCAAAAAATATTAGCGCCGGCAGCGACCCCCTACAGATTAATCGTGTCACGATAAATCCTGGCCAACGGCCCGGCTTATTAACTAAAAAACCCTATTTTCGCCCCTACGCAAGCCAATAGCCATGCCCCACCTGCTCCATGCCATATACCGCCCGCCCCATGCCGTAGCCTATACCGCCAACGGCCATACCTTCTGGATGATACCCATCCCCAAAGGGAGCTTTGGTATGGGGGATGGAAAG
>CAYOTJ010000391.1:0-4203 GCA_964406855.1 uncultured Saprospiraceae bacterium | reverse complement strand
GCTCCTGGGCGTCGGGCTCCAGCCCCAGCGAGTCGACGCTTACCACCGAGAGGTAATTGGCCAGGAAGTTGTTCATGCCGGCCACGCGGCGGTCTACCTGTAGCTCAATGGAGTCGATGGCCACCCTTAGTTGGCCGCTGCTCATCATGGCGCGGTTGGAGGTGAAGAGATCTTCGTTGGTGCGGGCCAACTGAAACTCGGTGAGGTCGAAGAGCTTGGTCCAGGTTTTAAACGACACCCGCACAAAAGGGTGCCGGCCATCGGAGCGGCGGCCCGAGGCGCCGGCTTCGGAGTATTGGCTGCCGTTTTCGAGCTGCATTACAAAGTAGCGGCCATCCTCCGAGGAGTACATCTGCCCTTTTTCGGCCACAATTTCGCTCAGGCGGCCCGTGTTGGCCTCTGTATGGTCGTAGATGAGCACGTTGTTGATGGAGGCGCCATCGCGGCCCTTGCTGCCGATGTAAATGGCATAGTCGGTGAAGTCGTCGTTGAAGATACCCGCATCTAAGCTCAGCGCGGGCTTTTTCTTCTGAATGTCGTGCATCCGGGAGCCAAACTTGAGGTTGGCCACCGGAATGAGGCTGTCGGCGCAATAGTACGACACCACCATCGTGAGGGCGCCAAAGGCAATCATAGGCCGCATTACGCGCAGCAGCGACACCCCCGCCGACTTGAAGCTCGACAGCTCGTAGCGCTCCGCCAGCCCCCCCATCACCATCACCGACGACAGCAGTATGGCCATGGGCAGGGCCATAGGCGCCAGGCCCACGCTCTTGTAGGCCAGCAGCTCAAATACGATGAGCATACCCAGCCCCTTGCCCGCTATATCGTCTATGTACACCCATAGAATCTGCATCACCAGCACAAAGGTGGCAATGGCAAAAGTGACAATAAACGGCGGAATGAAGCTGGTTATCAGCAGCCTGTCAATTTTCTTCATACGCGCTCAATACCGGCTGGTTGCAGCTTGCGCCGGCTTCATTTTAACAACGCAAAGAAACGCATTTTCGTTGGTTTTTAGCGGTTGTTTTTGGGCGTGCCCCCGCGCGCGAGGCATTCGGCAGGCGCCAGAAGGCGCATAAAGGAAGTGGCAGGCGCACGGGGTCGGGTGTTCCGCTACTATGGCCACAGCCACTGCCGTCCTTTGGGGGCCGTCAGCGGCCGTAGCCATACCGCTGCACCCCCTCACGCGGCTCCGCAGCGACGCCGACAGCGCGCAGGCAAATTTTGTGCGCAGTAGCGCGAACCATATCGGAGGCACGCATCCCCGTACCCGATAAAAAAGGATGGCAACCGCTTCGGTACAGGTACAAGGCCCTCTAAAAAATATCCTCCAATTGCGCCCACCCGCGCGCCTCGGCCGTGCGCTGCCCCAAGGTGCGCACCTGCCGCTCATGGCCGCCATAGATGAGGTAACTTTCAAGGGCTAAGTCTGGCGGCACATGCTTCTGAAAATTATACAGGTTATCAAAAAAAGAAGAATTGAGCGTAGCCCCGGACTTAATTTCTGCCGCCACGAGTTTATCCGTTTTTTCAACCAGCAGATCAACTTCATTCCGATTGCTGTCCTGCCAGAAGTACAACTCCGCCGACCACTGTCGCTCGTATTGCTGTTTCAGCACTTCTGCTACAACCAGGTTTTCGAAAAGCGGCCCCCGCGCAAAATGAGCTAAAAGGTCCTCGGCGCTCCTGACCCCCAACAGATAAGCTGCAAAGCCAGCGTCTGTAAAGTATAACTTGGGTGGTTTAGAAATGCGCTTTGAAAAATTTCGGAAATATGGGGGCAATAAAAAAACAATATGGCTGGCTTCCAACAAACCCAACCAGGCCTTGGTCGTTACTGGAGAAACTCCTGTATCTGATGCGAGGCTCTGATAATTGACAGGCTGCCCTACCCTGCCGGCGCACAGCCGCACAAAATTCCTGAACAAAACCAAGTCTTGGACGGCAGCAAGTTGCCGCACATCTCGCTGCATATCTCGCTGCAAATAGGTCTCAAAATAGTTGGCGTAAAAATCAACAGGCGATAGATCCTGATCATGCACGCGCGGGTAAACTCCCTGGAAAATAGCCATTTCCAACCGATCTAGCATTTGGTCTACCCGCTTTAGCTCGGCAAAAGATAATGGCAGCAACTTAAACAATGCCACACGCCCTGCTAAACTCTGGCTAATGCGCTCCATGAGCAAATAATTCTGCGAACCTGAGAGCAAATATTGCCCCATTACTTTATCCTCGTCTACTTTCCCTTGTAAGTAATTGAATAGCTGCGGCGCCCGCTGCGCCTCGTCAAAAACGACGTAACGATCGTAGGTAGCCAAAAATCCCCGAGGGTCCTGAGTAGCAAAATCAAATACGTCTGCATTCTCTAACGAGATGTAACGATAATCTGGAAAGACCTCCCGCAACAGCGTAGTTTTACCAGACTGCCTCGGCCCTGTGAGCGATACAATCGGAAATTTTTTGCACATCTCCCGCAAGCGGGTGGTTATATTTCTGGGGATAAACATCTTTTTATGCAAATCTAAGATTTGATTTTAGATTTGCATAAAAACAGCCAAAAATATAGCTGTCCATTAGAAGGTTTTGTGCACAGACCGCTGGTTTATGCGAGCCCTCATGCACAAAACCTGCCCATGCGCGGTATAACCCGGAGCACTATAGCTTGGAGAACCCTATCTTTGCCGCCCAAACTTCCAGCCAAATGACCAAAGTTATTCCCGCAGCGGCCCGCTCTTGGGTAAATGTGCCCCAGGGCAGCGATTTCCCCATTCAGAATCTGCCCTTCGGCATCTATCGCCCGGCAGGCTATGCGCCCCGGTTGGCCAGCGCCATTGGCGACTATGTGATCGACCTGTTGGCGCTGTCGGATCTTGGCCTGTTAGACGGTCTCGACGTTCCGCGCGAGGTGCTGGCGCAGCCCGTACTCAACGACTTTATCGCCTTGGGCAAGGCCCGCACCGGGGCCCTTCGGCTTCGGTTGGCCGAGCTGCTGGATGCCGCCGCCGACAACAGCGCGGCCCGCAAACAATCGGCTACATTCCTGTGGCCCCGGGCCGAGGCTGAGCTGCTGATGCCTCTGAAAGTAGGCGACTATACCGACTTTTACTCCAGCCGCGAGCACGCCACCAATGTGGGCATTATGTTTCGGGGCGCCGAAAATGCCCTCATGCCCAATTGGCTGCATCTGCCCGTAGGCTACCACGGTCGCTCCAGCAGCATTGTCGTTAGCGGCACGCCTATCCGCCGACCGCTTGGGCAGATGATGCCTCCTGGCGGCCAGGCGCCGGTATTTGGCCCCAGTAAGCGCCTCGACTTTGAGCTGGAAATGGCCTTTGTGGTCGGGCGGCCTACCCCGCTGGGCGAGACCATCCCCATAGCAACTGCCGAGGAATACATTTTTGGCATGATGCTGTTCAACGACTGGTCGGCACGCGACATCCAGGCTTGGGAATATCAGCCTTTAGGCCCATTTTTAGGCAAAAACTTTGGCTCTACCGTATCGCCCTGGGTGGTAACCCTGGAGGCGCTAGAGCCCTTCCGGATGGCCGGACCCATACAAGACCCCATCCCCCTACCCTATCTGCAACACGCGCCTGCTGACAGGACTACTTTTGACATTCAATTAGCCGTGGCCATACAGTCCGAGGGCGGACGCCCCAATACCGTATGCCGTTCGAACTTCCGCTATTTATACTGGAGCATGGCCCAGCAATTAGCTCACCATACCGTCAATGGCTGCAATGTAAATGTAGGCGATCTCATGGCCTCGGGCACCATCAGCGGACCTACTCCGGATAGCTTTGGGAGCATGCTGGAACTGAGCTGGCGCGGCGAGCGCCCCATCTCCTTGGCGGATGGCAGCTCGCGCAGCTTCCTCGAAGATGGGGATACCGTTATCATCAGCGGCTGGTGCGAGCGGGATGGACTGAAAATCGGGTTCGGCACAGCCGAGGGTAAGGTTATGGGGCAGCAGTGAGCAGCGAGCAGAGGACTGCCGCAGCGGCTTGGGACACTGACCTAAAAAAGCCAATAATCTGAATGCGAATATTTAAAATATAAAATTTAATATCTCTCATCCAAGGGGATAAAGGCAACCTACGGTTGCGGGATTGTTTTTCTGACAGGATCAACAGGATTTACAGGA
This sequence comes from uncultured Saprospiraceae bacterium, assembly GCA_964406855.1. Classification (GTDB taxonomy): domain Bacteria; phylum Bacteroidota; class Bacteroidia; order Chitinophagales; family Saprospiraceae; genus JAUMBM01. The sequence goes on along the minus strand of CAYOTJ010000391.1, from coordinate 56 downwards.
TTTTCACCCGGCCGAGCGCAGCGAGGACGTTCACCCGGATGAGCGCAGCGAGGACG
>CAYOTJ010000390.1:0-4225 GCA_964406855.1 uncultured Saprospiraceae bacterium | reverse complement strand
GGCTGACGGCGCCTACGCAGCCCATACATTTGATGTTGGTATTGAATTGGAGCTTGTCCATCGTTTTTTTGAGCGTAATGAATGAATGCCGGCGGCCGGGGCGCGCCGGTTATAGCATAACGCTGCGCCGACCGCCGGGGTTGAGCGGGTAGTAGCGATGGCGTGGAATTTGTATTTCTCGTCAGGGGGGTGTTCCTCCGGGGTTTTTATGGGCGACTGAGTTATCTATAGTTCTCCAAGCCAAGATTTGTGAATCTTGACTTGGAGAACTATATCGTTAAATTACGATTAACTTTTTCCGGAGGATGCCGTTTGTGTAAAATTCATCGTATTTTTGCGATGTATTAAACGCATTAGGCGTTTGCATCATAAAAAAACCGATATGGGATCGTCTGTTGCCGCCCGAAAACTGGGCTTTCTGGATCGCTACCTCACCCTTTGGATTTTTGCGGCCATGTTTTTAGGGGTCGCCTTGGGCTATGCCGTGCCAGGCACGGCGGCCTTCATCAACCAGTTTCAGTACGGCGCTACCAACCTGCCCATTGCCATTGGCTTGATTTTGATGATGTACCCGCCTTTGGCCAAGGTGCGTTATGAGGAGTTGCCGGAGGTATTTCGCAACGGGCGCATCCTGGCGCTGTCGCTGTTGCAAAACTGGATTATCGGGCCGCTGCTGATGTTTGGCTTAGCCGTTTTGCTGCTACCCGACAAGCCGGATTATATGGTGGGCCTCATTATGATTGGCATTGCCCGCTGTATAGCTATGGTGATCGTGTGGAACGATCTGGCCAAGGGCGATACGGAATATGTAGCCGGGTTAGTGGCCTTCAACAGCATTTTCCAGGTATTGTTTTACAGCGTTTACGCCTGGTTTTTTGTGACGGTGTTACCGCCGCTTTTTGGCATTGCAGGAGTAGATGTGGACGTGAGCATAGGGCAGATTGCCGAGAGCGTATTTATTTATTTGGGCATTCCCTTTCTGGCGGGCTTCATTACCCGTTATGCGCTACTGAGGTGGAGGGGGGAAGCTTGGTACAACGGGGTTTTCATCCCGCGCATTAGCCCCATTACGCTGGCGGCGCTGTTGTTTACCATTGTGGTTATGTTCAGCTACAAAGGCAGCCTCATCGTACAGATTCCGTTCGACGTAGCCCGCATAGCCCTACCGCTGGTGTTGTACTTTGTGATTATGTTTTTTAGCGCTTTTTTCTTAGCCAAGCGGGCAGGCGCCAACTATGCGCGCAGCACATCGCTGGCCTTCACGGCGGCGGGCAATAACTTTGAGTTGGGGATAGCGGTGGCCATTGCCGTTTTTGGCATTGACTCGGGCGTAGCGTTTGCGGCTGTTATTGGCCCCCTCATCGAAGTGCCCGTACTCATCTTATTGGTAAACGTAGCGCTGAAGTGGGAAAAGGATTTTCCGGCTACTCAGCCTTAGAGCTATTTCACTATGACCATTGCTTTATTCTCCGACATCCACGCCAATTTACCGGCGTTGGAAGCCTTTTTTGAAGACCTCGACGGCCGCCGGGTCGATCAGGTTTACTGTTTAGGCGATCTGGTAGGCTACAACATCTGGCCCAACGAGGTAGCCCGCGCCATTCGCAGCAGGGGAATACCCACGCTGGCCGGCAACTATGACTATGGCATAGGGCGCGCCATCGACGACTGCGGCTGCGCCTACAAGACCGACGAAGAGCGAGCCAATGGGGCGGTGTCCATTGCCTTCACCAACGAGATTACCGATGCCGATACGCGCCAGTACCTGCGCGCGTTGCCCCGCCACATTCGGCTTGAAATGGAGATGAACGAGGCCGACCCCATGCAGTTATTGCTGGTACACGGAAGTCCGCGCCGCATCAATGAATACCTGTTTGAAGACCGGGAAGAAAAAAGCCTGCTGCGCATATTAGAAAGCGCCCAAGCCGATGTGCTCTGCTTTGGGCATACCCATAAGCCCTACCACCGCGTATTAGCGGCCCCGGATGCCGGGGCGGCGCGCTATCGGCACGCCATCAATATAGGCTCGGTGGGCAAGCCCAAAGACGGCGACCCCCGGGGCGGCTATGTGCTGCTGCACTTTGACGAGCACAGCAGCGCCGGCCGACCAGACGGGTTGCGCGTAGAGTTTGTCCGCTTTGCCTACGACATAGAGCGGGCCGCCAGGGCCGTAGAAGAGAGCCGGCTGCCCAACGCCTATGCGGAGGCGCTGAGGTTGGGGAGGTAAAGCCGCATTAGGCCGCAGCTCCGTCGTCTTTCACCCATAAGGTCAGCACCCCGGAAAGGATCATACTCACCCCGCCGATGATGAGGGCGTAGATGGCTTCGCCTCCGAAGAAGCGCCCTACGAGGAAGCCCAGGATGGTAGCCGCTACGATTTGAGGAATCACGATAAAAAAGTTGAATACCCCCATGTAGTAGCCCATCTTCTGGGCGGGCAATACCCGTGTGAGTATGGCATACGGCATAGAAAGGATGCTGGCCCAGGCAAAACCTACGCCCACCATCGACAGCAATAACCACTGCGGGTTGGGCAGGAAGTAGATTGAAATCAGCCCTAAGCCTCCGAGGGTCAGACAGATGAGGTGGGTAATCCGACGGTTGGTTTGGCGCGCTAACCAAGGCAGTAAAAAGGCGGCCAGCGCCGCTACTCCGCTGTAAACGGCGAAGCAAATGCCCACCCAGTCGGCGCCTTCGTTATAAGCCGACGTGGTGGTGTCGGTGGTTCCGTACAACTGCTTGGTAACGCCCGCCGTGGTGTAAATCCACATAGCAAAGAGCGCAAACCAGGAGAAGAACTGCACCACGGCCAGTTGGCGCATGGTAGTAGGCATGCGCAGCAGATCGGTCATAATGGCCACAAAGCCATTGCGATAGTTGCCGCCATGCGTGGCTATGCCCGAAAAAATCCACAACAAGCCCACTGCCGCTAAGCCAAAAGCCAGCACAAACAGCTCCTTGGGCAGCTCGGCGCGCCACAGCCCGAGCACCATCGCTATACCTAAGCCGCTCACTATGCCGCCTAAACGTATCTGGCGCTTACCTTCTGCCTGCTGCTCGGCGCCGGACATCTCCGGCCATTCTTCCGAATGTTCCTCACCGGCATAAGCGCTAAGCTCGGCGGGCGAGTATTCTTTGGATCGCAGCACCGTCCAGAGTACCGCCGTCAGAAAAGCGATGGCGCCAAAATAAAACGACCATTTGACGGCGGGCGCTATCTCGCCTGCGGCAGCTGTGTTGCTCACGCCCATCCAGTTGGTGAGCACCCACGGCAGCACCGACGCCACTACGGCGCCTATGCCTATAAAGAAGCTCTGGGTGGCAAAACCCACCGTGCGCTGCTCGTCGGGCAGGTTGTCGCCCACAAAAGCGCGAAAGGGCTCCATGGTAATGTTGATGGAGGCATCCATAATCCAGAGCATACCCGCCGCCATCCAAAGCACGGGCGAGTTGGGCATAAGGCATAAGGCAATGGAGGCCAGAATGGCGCCGCCTAAAAAGTAAGGCCGGCGGCGGCCCAGCTTAGGATGCCAGGTGCGGTCGCTGAAATACCCCACAATGGGCTGAACGATGAGCCCCGTGAGCGGGGCTGCAATCCAGAGGATGGGAATCTCGTCTACTTCGGCGCCCAGCGTCTGAAAAATGCGACTGGTATTGGCGTTTTGCAGGGCAAAGCCAAACTGAATGCCCAAAAAGCCGAAACTCATGTTCCAGATATCCCAAAAACCCAGGCGGGGTTTGCTAACCGTGCTTTTGCTCATAATCTTCATTTTGCGGAGGAAAGGTAATCATAATCTCCTATCTTGCGGCCAAAGATATTGCAGCGAAAAGGCATCGCCAAATAAAGTATCAGAAACAGCAACTATGTTTTACAGCTTCAATGGATACCAGCCGGTAGTACACCCCAGCGCTTTTGTGCATCCGCAGGCCGTCGTCACCGGTAATGTGGTCATTGGCAAGGACGTATACATCGGGCCGGGCGCCGCCCTGCGCGCCGATTGGGGCGGCATCGTCGTTGAAGACGGCTGCAATGTGCAGGAAAATTGCACCGTACACATGTTTCCGGGCATTACGGTATACCTGCGCGAGGGCGCCCACATCGGTCATGGCGCCATCATCCACGGCGCCGAGGTGGGCCGCAATTGCTTAGTGGGTATGAACGCCGTGCTCATGGACGAAGCCGTCATTGAAGAAGAGTGCATCATCGGCGCTCTGGCCTTCATCA
>CAYOTJ010000389.1:0-4235 GCA_964406855.1 uncultured Saprospiraceae bacterium | reverse complement strand
TTGTAAGGCATGCCGCCAAACTGGGTGCGGAAGGTAGCGTCGGCAATGATCGCTAAGCGATAGGTGCGCAGGTTCGTGGGCGTCTTGACGGGGTCGTCAGAAGCCGGTTTTTGCCCATGCTTGTGGTGCTCGCCCGTGACGCCGCACTTGAAAGGATCGGTCTTGAAGTCCGATTTGTAATATACAATATGGGCCGATGGATTGCTCCGTGAGGCGGGCTCAATGCTGTAAGCCGCGCCGCCATTAAAGACGACGGCATGAAACCCCGTGGGACTGATGTCGCAGCGAATCGTCGTCTGCCGGGCGCTCTTGGCGTAGCCCTTAAAGGTTTTCACCGTGAACAAATGCGCTACTTCCGGACTTACTACCGACGTTTCCGTCAGATAGAAGTCGATGAAATTGCCCTCCGGCGTAGGCAGGCTGATGAGCAGCGGCGTGGCATTTGCCGAGGCGGCCTTGGGGGCGCTCAGATCCTGATACATGCCGGCCACATCCAGCACGGCAAACTTGTAGTCGGTAGGAAGTTGGCCTAAGAGCAATTGGCTCTTGGGAATGTCGAAGTTGTTGGGCGCAATGTCCCAATACTTCGCACTTTGAGCAGACGCCTGGCTCGACAAAAGCAGCAAGGCGCCGATCACCCAAAGAAAGTAGTACTTCTTCATGGGGGGAAAAATTGTTATTAAAAGTAGGTAGTTACAACATCATGGCGCCACGATGACAATTAGGCCACAGTGGCTTTGAAGAGACACAAACAACGGAGCAAAAGTACCTTTTTGGCTTCAATGCGGTTCATGCAGGCGCGTTAATTTTTCGATAAATGGCGGCTTTGTCATCCGCCGACAACGCATTTTCCATTCAGGCCTGCGGCCTTAAGGAGGGGGGCGGCCACTTGAGCGGCCTCACACTTCGCTGGGCGACATCCCAAAGCGCTCTTTGAACCGCACCGAAAAATACTTTTGGCTGTTGAAGCCCGTGCGTACGGCAATTTCCGTTACATTGCCCTCTCTTCGGCGCAGCATTTCCATGGCCCGGTCGAGGCGGTAATTGCGGATAAACTCATTGGCAGGCTGGTCGGTCAGCGCTTTGAGCTTTCGGTGTAGCTGGGTGCGGCTCAGGTACAGCATCCGGGCCACATCTTCTACCGACAGCGACTCGTCCTCAAGGCGCTCTTCCAGCAATTGGGTAATGCGATTGAGGAAGTCCTGGTCGGCTTTTGAAAATGCTTCCTCTTCAACCTGGGCGCATATCGCCTGGGGCAAGAGATTCTGTCCGAACTTTTCCCGGATGCGGCGGCGAGTGGCAATGAGGTTTTCAGCCCGCACTAACAATTCTTCGGTGTGAAATGGTTTGGTGAGGTAGTCGTCGGCGCCAGAGCGCAGGCCTTGTAGCCGCTTTTCCATAGCGCTCTTGGCCGTGAGCATAATGATGGGGATATGAGATGTGAGCTCATGGTCTTTAAGGGTTTCGCATACCTGATACCCATTGGCCAACGGCATCATCAGATCGGTAATCACCAGGTCGGGCACCGCTTCCAATGCTTTTTTTATGCCTTCTTCACCATGTATGGCCGTTATTACTTTGTAATGGGGCTGCAAAGTAAGCTGAATAAACGTGCGCAGATCCTCGTTGTCTTCTATGATCAGCGCCAGCGGCATATCGCTATCGGCAGGCTCGTCGTCGGGGCTGACGAAGGGCAAGTCGGTTGCTACTGGCAAGGTGTTCGCCGGCTCGCTATTCACTGCTTCCGGCTGCGGGCTCACAATGGGGAACTGCACGGTGAAGGTTGCGCCCTGTCCTGGGCTGCTTTCTACGTAAATGAGTCCGCCCATGAGTTCAACGAGTTCTTTGGTGAGGGCCAGGCCTATGCCGGCGCCGCCGCCGGTTTGGGCCAGGTCGGCAGATTCGCCGGGCGCCTGATAAAAGCGATCGAAAATTCGCGGCAGCGACTCTGCGCTGATGCCGGAGCCGGTATCGGCTACCATTAATTTAGCCTGGCGTTCTGCTCTGCTAAGCGACAGGGTTATACGGCCGCCCGACGGCGTAAATTTTATAGCATTCGACAGCAGGTTGTTGATGATGAGCTCTACCTTTTGCGGGTCAAAAGCAAATATAGGCAGCGGCGTAGCAGGAGGTTCGTATTGCAGGTCAATGCCTCGCTTTTGTGTCAGGGGTCGGAAAGTATCTGTTGTATGGCGCACTGAGGCCTCCAGATCGCCAGGTCGGGTGTCGAGGGTCATTGCTCCGCTTTCGAGCTTCGATAAGTCGAGCAGTTGGTTTACTAAACCCAGCAATTGCCGGCCATTGCGCTCGGCCATCTCTAACTTGGCTACCGATTCAGCGTCTGAGAGCTGGTTTTTTACCTGCCGTAAGGGCTCCAGAATGAGCGTCAACGGGGTTCGAAATTCATGGGTAATGTTGGAGAAGAAATTGGTCTTCATCCGTCCGAGGGCGGCCAATCGCTCCGACTCCCGATGCTCGTACTGCAATTGGTTCTCCAAGCGGACGCGGTTGATCTGGACCCGCTGTATGCTGTACGCCAGCAGGCCCGCCAGCGTCAGCCAAAGCGCCCAGGCCCAGATGGTTTTCCATCAGGGCGGCAGGACGGTTATATCCATAGTAGCCATAGCCTCGGGGCTCCACTGGCTTCGCCCCGAGGCGCCCTGCACTTTAAAGGTATATTTTCCGGGAGGCAGGTTGGTATACGTCACCTCCCGCCGATAGCCCGCTTCCACCCAATCTTCGTCTACGCCTTCTAATTGATAACGGTAGGTGTTTTTTTCAGGGGCGGCGTAGTCCAAAACAGAAAAGCGCAACGATACCATGTTTTCGTGATGGCGTAGCCGTATGGCTTTGGTAAAGTTGACGACCTGCGCTAATATCCCCTGCCCGCTGGTGTCGGGGGCAATGGGTTGGTTGTTCACCCGCAGCCCCGTGATCAATACTGGCGGTTGATGGTTATTCTGGCTCAATCGCTCGGGGAAAAAGGCATTAAGGCCATTGATGCCGCCAAAGACCAAGGCGCCTGCGCGGGTTTTGCAGTAAGCGCCGGTGTTGAACTCATTGTCTTGGAGGCCGTCGGCAGCTAAATAGTTGCGGCAACTGTAGTTGCCGAGTTGAAAGCGGCATAGACCCCGGTTGGTGCTTAGCCACAAAGCCGGGTTGCCGGGCGCGCTCAGGTCGGGGAGTATGCCGTAGATGACGTGGTTGGGCAGGCCTTCTTTTATGCCAAATACGCTGAAGGTTTATGCACGGGTATCAAACCGGTTCAATCCGCCGCCCTTGGTGCCCAGCCATAGTATTTCCGGCATTTGGGGGTCTTCCAATATCGACAGGATGTAGTTTTCGCTGAGCCCGCCCGGCTGGGTTTGATAGGCCTTAAAGCCTACCCGGCCGTCTTTGAGCCGACTCATGCGCAGTAGCCCGTGCGTGGCGCCTATCCACAGGCTGCCCTGGCTGTCTTCGTAAAAGACGCTCGCCTTTATGCCGCTGCGGTTGCGCACAAAATAGTCATCGATCTGATGATAGACCATTTTTCCCGAGTGAATATCCAGCTCAATGAGCATGCCCGCCAAACAACCTACCCACAGCTTGCCCTCCCGGCTGATGAACATGGGCGTAAGCGGATCGGCTTCGCAGGTGTAGGGGAAATCCCGCCGTTCACGGGTGCGGGGGTCATAGCAGCTCACTTTAAACCCCGCCTCCTCAAAAGGCAGGTGAAACCAATAGCGCCCTTGAGGGTCTTGCACCAACTGCCTGGCCCGGGTGAGGTCGGTTGGGAAGCCTTCCGGCAGGCGCAGCGCACCGGTAGCGGCATCTAACCAGCTCAATTGATGCCCTGCCCATACCCACAGTCGTTCTTGTCGGTCTTCGTATATCTGTTGCAGGCTCTTTCCGGGCATATAGTGGTTAAAGTCGGCCTTGCGGGGATTGTATTTGTAAAGCCCAAACCCATTGGAGCCCACCCATACAATACCCGAGCGGTCAATGGCCATCGATGAGCAGGCAAACCGATCGAAATGGCTGATAACCGATTGTTTAGCCACCCCTGCATCGTCTAATACCAAGCGCTCCAACCGGGTATACCCCATCAGCAGATGTCGCCCGTCGGCCTCCAGTATAGCCTGGAGTTTGGGCATACGTTCGGCTATGCTCAGCGGGTAGTGCTTCTGCTGTCCGTCGGGGCCTAAGCGCGTGAGGCCATGTAGCCGGGCTACCCAGAGCACCCCGTATCGGTC
>CAYOTJ010000388.1:2136-4256 GCA_964406855.1 uncultured Saprospiraceae bacterium | reverse complement strand
GTTAGAGGGCCCGATGACCACCAATTTATCGGGAATGATTTTTTGCTTATTGCTATGGATGCCGAAGTGCGGATGATCGGCGGTGCAGGTAGTAAATATGGCGTCTTCGCTGTAGATGATGTCGTTGGAAGTGGTGTCGGAGGGCGAGCCGCTGATGAACTTGGAGCGTGCGCTGCGCACAATGACGTCGTTTTCCTGGGTGACGGCGTCGTAAACAATGCCCCGTCGGGTTTCAAAGTTGTAGGCCATGCGGTTGGCCGTAAAGGTTTTATCGCCTTCGGCAAAAGCCGGCAACTGCCCCATGCGGCCGGTGCTGTCGGGGGCGCCCTCGGCCGTGATCATGTTGTTGGCCCAGTTGAGTTCGATGTGGCCCGCTTCGAGGGTTATGCTTTCATAAACGACCTTGGCCTTGCCGTAGAGGTGAATGCGCTGCCCCACCACATCAATGCGCATGGAGTCTTCTGCAGAATAGTCGACGGCGGCTTCCAGCGAGTCTTTCGACATGGCAAAGTTGGCCCTCACCTCCACGACGCTGTCGTTGCGCAGGGTGTCGAGGGTTAGTGCGGGTCGGGCAGGGAGGCTGTCCTGGGGAAAAGACGAATCCGGGCGTTGCGCATTTAGCAAGCTCGTTGCGGCGCACAGCAATAAAAAGCAAGCGTATATCTTTGCTTTCAAGCTACTAAATGCGTTATTTTGTGCGTTTATTCTGAACATCACACGCCTGAAGATGAATTTTGCTCAACCAGAAAGCTCGCAAAGTTGCTTTGACGGGGCCTTCTTTCGAATCAATTTTTCGCGAATGACCGTCGTCAGAACGACCGTATTTCTACTTTTGCCGCTCATTAACAACCTCTTTAACGTTTCCTTAGCATTTGGGCAGGGCAAAAGTACAACAAAGCCATCAAATGCAGCCCTGCAAACCATAGTTATTGATGCCGGCCACGGGGGGCACGATCCCGGCTGCATCGGTAGCGAAAACCAGGAGAAGGTCATTACCTTAGCGGTAGCCCGGTTATTGGCCGAGGGCATACGCCTGCAGCATCCGCAGATCAACGTCATCCTCACCCGCGATTCGGATGTTTTTATTCCGCTTTACGAGCGCGCCAATATCGCCAATCGCAACAAGGCCAACCTCTTCATCAGCATCCACTGCAATGCCATGCCCGGCGGCGGCCCTACTACCGGCTCAGAAACCTATGTGATGGGCCTGCATACCGCTGATCACAACCTCAACGTGGCCAAGCGCGAAAACGACGCCATCCTGCTGGAGAGCAACTTTGAGCGCAACTACGATTACGATCTCAACTCTCCGGAAGGCCACATCCTGCTGAGTATGTTCCAAAATGCCTTTCTCGACCAGAGCATCCGCTTTGCCGAAAAAGTAGAGCGCCACTTTGCCACTACCGCCCAGCGCCGCAGCCGGGGCGTAAAACAGGCGGGTTTTGTGGTGCTCAAAGAGACCACCATGCCCAGCGTGCTCATCGAAACGGGCTTCCTGAGCAACCGGGGCGAAGAACAGTTTTTGGCTACCCCCGAAGGGCAGGCCCAAATTGCCCATGCCATCCTTATGGCCTTTAATGAATATAAGGCAGAGTTGGAGGGGCTGCCTGCTCCGCCGCCCATCTCTGCAACGCCCGTTATGACCTCGTCGACGGTCGCCGCCCAATCCGCGCCGGCCGCTACATCGCCAACAACGCCGCCGCCTGCTTCTGGTCGCCAGTCGCCTACCTTTGCTAATGCCGCCGCCGGCCGACCGCCCATTACGCCCGCCGCTACGCCGGCCCCGCCGCCATCCGAAAATATGCCCTCCTGGTCGGGGGTTACGCCGGCTACGCCGGCCATACGGCCCATGACGCATCAAGGCGCACCGGCAACGGTTACGCCGGAAAGACCCTCCAGCGCCGCTACAGCCACCGACTATGGCGCCGAGCCGGCTGCATCAACGCCGGCCGTAGCCAATCCCGGCGGTCCGCGTTGGGACGCCGCCCCCAACCGAAGCCCGGACGCCACACCTGCGTCAACGCCTCCAACAGCCGCTACCGCCTCCGACGTTCAATATGGCGTACAAATTGCAGCTACCACCCGGCCTGTTCCGCCCAACGACCCGCGTTGGGCCGGCT
>CAYOTJ010000388.1:0-2126 GCA_964406855.1 uncultured Saprospiraceae bacterium | reverse complement strand
GGCTTGGGATATGCTGTAGAATTAGTGGAAGAAAACCAAATGTTCAAGTACCAGATTCGCCGCCTGCCCAACCTCGAAGCAGCCCAGACCGCCAAACAGCAGTTGCAGCAACGCGGATTCACAGACGCCTTTGTACTGGCCTTCCGCAATGGGCGCCGCATCAGTATAGAAGAAGCGCGGCAAGCTGCGCCAGCCCGGCAGTAGCGCCGTCTGCCAATGCGCCAACTTACTTTTTTGTTGCGCTTATCCATTACCTTGTCCCAAAAGTGTTTTTTTGAACTACCTTTGCGACTTTCTTTTGCGACTGTTTTCGCCCAAAAAGTCTTTTTATGGCAAATGAAGTAAAGATTGGCATACTCGCGCTGCTCGCCCTGGGCTTGTCGTTCTGGGGTTACAAGTTTATACAAGGCACGAATATTCTCACCAGTACCACCCGCTTGTTTGTTATTTATGACAATGTAGGCGGCCTGCAAATCGGTACGCCCGTACAGATCAGCGGCGTAACCGTTGGCGCAGTATCTTCTATTGACCTTTCTATGGAGTCGCGGAACGTACAGGTCACGCTCAACCTCAATAAAGGCGTAACCGTACCCAAAGATACCCGCGCCATCATTGTATCCACTTCTTTTTTAGGAGGGCAGGCCATCTACCTCGAATACGATAAGCCCTGCTCGCCCGGCGTAGACTGCGCAATTGATGGCGATACCCTCAAGGCCATGAAGCGCGGAGTGCTCGATTCTACCCTCGGCGAAGGCGCCATCGATGGCTATATCCAACAACTCACCGGCGGCCTCAGCCAAACCCTCGATACCCTCAACCAACTGCTGTTGGGCGAAGACAGCAACTCGCCGGTAGCCCTCAGCGCCCGCGACCTCCAGGCTACGCTGGCCAACCTCAAGTCGGCTACCGCTCAGGTCGACGCCCTCATGCGGCAGGCCGGCCCCGATCTGCGCGGCTCCTTAGGCGACGTCCGCCAACTGACGGCCACCCTCGCCGCCCAGCGCGGCAGCCTCAGCGCCATCATCGCCAATGCCGATTCGCTGACCCAACAGATGGCTCGTGCCGACCTCCAAAAAACCCTCAACCAGGTAAATGCCACCCTCAGCGGGCTTAGCACTACCTTGGGCAAAGCCGATACGGCCGTAGACGGCTTCAGCGCTGTACTCGACAAGGTACAGCAAGGGGAGGGCACCCTCGGCAAACTCCTAAGCGACGAAGAACTCTACTGGCAGTTGTCGGAGCTTTCAGCTCAGCTCGACTCCCTCAGCGCCGACCTCCAGAATCGGCCCTACCGCTATATTCCCCTCAAGAGCAGAAGGCGCGTGCAGCGCTACGACCGGCAGGACGGCCGCCAACAGCAAGAATAGCGATGAATCGCCCGCTTGGCTTCTTGCTCGCTGCTGCCTGCTGGCTGGCGGGTCTGGCGGTTGGCCGGGCAGGCGAAACGCCCCGTGTCATCAATTTCGATCCGGCTCATCCCGGTGGCGGCATCAGCCAAAACTGGATGATCGCCCAGTCGGCCGGCGGCCGTATGTATTTTGCCCAAACGGAAGGCCTCACCGCATTCGATGGCCAAAATTGGCAACGCTACCACCTTCCCCGCCGCCAAATAGTAAGAGCCGTAGCCGCCGACGACCAGCACCGGGTTTATGTGGGCGGCTACGCCGAGTTTGGCTATTGGGAGGAAAAACCCGGCCGGCCGCTGCGCTATACCTCCCTCAGCGCCCAATTAGACAGCGCCCACCTGCTCTCCGAAGAGATATGGAGCATCTTAGTCGTTAAGGGCAAGGGCGTCATCTTTCAGTCGTTTTCCACCCTGTTTTATTACGATTTTCAACGCATCCGGCGGCTTGCCCCGCCCGGCAACATCATGTTCCTACAGGAGGTCGACGGCCGCATCATCGTGCCCGTCATCGGAAGGGGGCTTTACGTTTGGAATCCTGAAGCCGGATTTTCGCCCTTGTCAGGTACAACCCAGCTACCCGACCAGCGCGTAAAAGGCCTGCTCTCCCTTCCCGACGGCGGCATCCTCATCGCTACCGAACAGCAAGGCCTGTGGGCTTACCGCAACGGCCGGGTAGCGCCCTGGCCCAATGAAGCCCGGGCCCTCTTTGAAGCCTACCAGA
>CAYOTJ010000387.1:0-4258 GCA_964406855.1 uncultured Saprospiraceae bacterium | reverse complement strand
CATGGCCGGAAACATCCGGGCAAATTGTTTGATTTTCATCGTCCTTGTAAGCTGAAAGATAAATAGACTTGTTCTGCCGGCCATGAACGAGCGAAAGCGCAGCAAATTTTGTATTGAACGAGACGAAAAACGTAGGCGATGCCGTAGCATCGGCGAGGCTTTTCAACGAAGTGCAGGACGAATTTGTCGCTTGCAGCCGTTTGATGATCCCGCAGAACAAGTCTAAGAATGAAATATGGGCGTCGGAACGCCATGAGGAGTTCTATGGTCCTCCGGGCCAGGATTTACAAACCTTGACTTGGTGGAAAACCATAATAGCCTGGAAGGGCCGACAGACCGCAACGGATGCCCCGATAGATGCCAATGGCGCAACAGTTAAACCCAAACAGCAACAGCCATCGCTATGGCTTGCGCAAAAACAACCGGTTGTTTAACTATTGCATCATGGAAAAGGAGAATGCCGCCAATGCTGCTCCGCCCGTTCAGGCAAACAGCGGTTGCTTTGGAGGAGGTACCATGCCCTGAAGGGCGGGTTGTGGATGGAAAAGGACCAGAATGTCCGCTTGAGCAATCTGGTCATCGGGACGGCAGAGTACAGGCAGCCCCGCAGCGGTAATGATATAGGTAGCAAAAAAGTCTTGCAGCGACTGAGGCGCCGGAATGTCGGACGCCTGCCCGGGCATACGGCTGTCAGCCGTTATTTCATAGCGCGGAACGCCTGTTGCATAAGCATCGCTGTAAACGATGTATTGCCTTACCTCGCCCCGCTCGTCGGTATCTGAAAACACAAAGTCGGAGGTGTAAGGCGCCCCATAATGCCCGGTAAAGGGCTGGTCGAGCAAACGAACGGTAGCATGGCTCAGTAATTGATTGCGGAGTTGCGCCGCCAATTGAGCCTCTTCCATATTCATCTCATAGCGGGCTTCCAATTGCCCGGTATAGCTAAAGCAAAACACGCAACTTTCTGCCCAACTGAACAGAACCAAACAAGCCAGAAATGTTGCGTTGAATATCCGCATAATAATTTGACAAAAATTGCTGGCAGCAAATATATGCCCAATAATTGAAAAGAAGATATGGTTTTTAAATTATTCTTCGCCGCCCAGCAGCGGCCCCAGCCATTCGCGCAGGGTGCGCAGGGCTTTGGTCATCTGATTTTCAACGGTTTTGATGCTGATGTCTAATAATTCGGCGATTTCTTTAGCCGAGCGCTCCTCAAAGCGACTTAATACAAACACCTGCCGGCAGCGCTCGGGCAGCGCAGCTATGGCCCGGTCGATTTCGGCTTTGAGCTCGCCGGCTTCCAATTGTTCGTCAGCCAAAGGCGTCTCTGCGGCCAAATGGAAAGGCATACTCTCTTCATCTTCTACCCGCAACCGCCGGTCGCGCAGGTAGTTCAACGCCTTATTGACGGCCGCCCTGCGCAAATAAGCCTTGAAGGAAACCTGAATGGAAATCTCCTGCCGCTTGCGCCACAACTCCAAAAAAACCTCCTGAACCAGGTCTTCCGCTATGCCGGAATCCGGCAAAATGCGCATCACGGCCTGACACAAATAGGCGTAGTGCTCGCGGAAGAGAATGTCTATGGCGGTCTCCTGTCCGTTTTGTAATAGCCGCAGTATTTCTTGGTCCGTGTGCAAAGGGAAAAAATTACCGGCTCAAAATTATCATTTTCCTGCATTATGCTCATCTGCAAGGTCGTATTTCCTGTCTGTTGGCCAACAAAATAAAAAATACCGAATAATATTTTGGGAGAGTCAGTAAAAACCAATACCTTGAGCGGCGTTTTCTACATCAGTAATATTCGCGTATGAAAAAATCACTGTTTACACTGTTTGGATTGCTATTGCTCCCACTGCTGTCTATGGCTCAGGAAGCCAAAACAATAGACCAGCGGATCAATGACGTATTTGAACCCATCACAACCGCCGTAGAGTCTGTGGTGTTCTTTAGCCTGCCCATTGCAGGTATGCAGGTGCCGTTTGTACTCATCTGGCTCATTGCCGGCGCGGTTATCTTTACGGTCTACCTCAACTTTGTCAACATACGCTCCTTCCGCCACTCCCTCGATGTGGTTCGGGGCCATTTCGACAAGCCCGGCGAAACCGGCGAAGTATCTCACTTCCAGGCCCTTACCGCGGCGCTTTCCGGCACGGTAGGCGTGGGCAATATTGCGGGCGTGGCTTTTGCCGTAGCCATCGGCGGCCCGGGCGCTACCTTCTGGATGATTGTGGCCGGCCTGCTGGGCATGTCCTCCAAGTTTGTCGAATGCTCGCTGGGCACCATGTACCGCAACGTCAACGCCGATGGTTCCGTATCCGGCGGCCCCATGTACTACCTCGATAAAGGCCTCAAAAATATGGGCTACGGCAAATTGGGCAAAGTACTCGCCGTTATGTTTGCCATAGCTTGTATTGGCGGCTCCTTCGGCGGCGGCAACATGGTACAGGTCAACCAGGCCACCAAACAACTCGCCGAAATCACAGGCGGCCAAAGCAGCATTTTCTACAACAACGGCTGGATATTCGGCGCCATCATGGCCGTTATCGTAGCCGTCGTCATCATCGGCGGTATCAAGTCCATCGCAAGGGTCACCGATAAGCTGGTTCCCCTCATGGTAGGTATCTATTTGACAGGAGCTATCATCGTACTGGGCTACCACATCGCCGACATCCCCGCCGCCATCGGCCTCATCTTCAAAAGCGCCTTCTCCGGCGAAGCCCTCTATGGCGGCGTCGTTGGCGTGCTCATTCAGGGTTTCCGCCGTGCGGCCTTCTCCAATGAAGCGGGCGTAGGCTCGGCCTCCATCGCCCACTCGGCCGTAAAAACCGACGAGCCCATCAGCGAAGGCGTCGTAGCCCTGCTGGAGCCTTTCATCGACACCGTGGTCATCTGCACCATGACGGCCCTCGTTATCGTCGTTACCAATTATGGCGGCGCCGGCGCTGAAGCGGCTTTCCACAATCGGGCGGTCGTAGGCGATATTGGCCTCACCTCCAGTTCCTTCTCGTCTGTCATGAGCTGGTTCCCGCCCATCCTTGGTATAGCGGTCATCCTGTTTGCCCTCTCTACCATGATCTCCTGGTCTTACTACGGCCTCAAGGCCTGGACCTACCTCTTTGGTGAGAGCAAAACCAACGAAATTATCTACAAGGTGCTTTTCTGCGTCTTCGTCGTCGTAGGCTCAGCCATCTCGGCTACAGCCGTATTCGACTTCGGCGACGCCATGATCTTTGCCATGTGCTTCCCCAATATCCTGGGCCTTTATTTCCTCTTACCGGAGGTCAAGCGGGCCTATGCAGCTTACTTAGAAAAAGTAAAAACCGGCGAAATCGCCAAGAACAGATAGCGGAGCAGAACGCCGTCAAATACAAAGGGCGAAACCGGAAACGATTTCGCCCTTTGTGGTTTAGAGCGTGTACGGGCATTCATGCCGCTTGCGGCCGCTCAATGGATTTCCGAACACCCGCTTAGGCCCTTAAGGGTAAATGGCCACCGCCTCCCCGTCGCGAGCCGTTTCTAAAGGCGCTTCCTGCACCACCGGCGCCGGGCGCACATCATCCACAATGCTCAGCGCCACAGCCGGCGTCAGCAGCAGTATGGCCAGTACAAGATGGTCGATTAATTTGGGCCGCGTATTCATTATTAGTCTGTTTTTTTCCTTCTGACGCACAGGCGCCGCCCAAGATTCTCTCGGGCGCCGGCTTTGACATATCTTTAACATCCCTTGTTATTTTCATAACAACTCCATGATTATCAATTGGCAATAAGCGCCCGATTCCGTCCGTTTACCCAAAGTCTATTGTTTGTCTCTAAATACAAATCGCTATGCCAACACAACACTTTCGCCTTTTGGCTTTCGCTTTGTTCGCGCTTACCGCCACCCGCATCCAAGCCCAGGATACCGTCGCCACCGTCCACCAGGGGCTGGCTTCTTACTATGCCGACAAATTTCACGGCCGCCGTACTTCCAGCGGAGAGCGCTACGACAAGCGCAATTTCACCTGCGCCAATCGCCACTTTCCCATAGGCAGCATACTCCGCGTCACCCATCTCGAAAATAACCGCTCAGTAGAAGTCCGCGTCAACGACTGTGGGCCCCACCGCGCCGATCGCGTCGTCGATCTCTCCCGTGCCGCCGCTGCCGAAATTGGCCTCATTCGCGACGGCTTGGCCGAAGTGCGCGTAGAACTCGTCAGCCTCGGCGATGGCAATATGCCCTGCGGCGCCAGATACCCCCGCCCGGTTATCGTACAGG
>CAYOTJ010000386.1:0-4266 GCA_964406855.1 uncultured Saprospiraceae bacterium | reverse complement strand
GCCAATAAGATAGCGCCAGGCGCCGGCGCAGGTGCTCAGCAACAGGGCATAGTCTACTCCTTCCTGCACTTCCTCAATGGAGAGAGGCCGAGCCAAAGGCCGTAACTGGCCTGACTCATCAAAGTTATCGTCGTTGAAAGGCACAAACTCAAAAAAGATGCCGCCATTGAGTACCATGCGCATGGCGTGAGTGCCGGGTCGAGACTGAAAAGCGATGAACCCTTCAGAGGCTAAGTAGGAATCCTGATAGATAAGCGGCTCAGCCAGCAGGCGCTCAAAGCTCTTGCGGTAAGGCTCAAAAGCAATGCCGCCCGTGACAAACACCTTGAGATGGGGCCATAGTTCGTGAATGTTGCTGAGGCCGTAATGAGCAATGATGTGCTCAAGGGTAAGCTGCACCCAGGAAGGAATGCCGGTGAGTACGGCTACGTCCCACTTGGAAGCATTCTGAACGATGGCATTTACGCGCTGATCCCAGGAGCGCAACCGGGCTATGGCTGTGCCGGGCTTATAGTAGCGCCTTACCCACACAGGGGGGCGGCCGGCGTTGATACCGCTGAGGTCGCCGGCATAGGCGCCGCTGGGCAGGCGTTGCAGGGAGGCGCTGCCTCCTATCATAAGCCAGTCTTTCATATAGTGGGCGGCGGGCAACTCGTACTTGGGCAGACAGGAAAACATGCGCAAAGCCGCCTGTCGCATAGCGCGGGTCATCTCAGGGGTAACGGGGATGTACTTGCTGGCCGCGCCGGCCGTACCTGAACTAAGCGCGAAATATTGCACCATGCCGCGCCAGGCTACATCGGGCTCTCCCTCCAGGGCGCGATTCCACCATCTGTTGAACATCGCGTCGTAATCATGTATAGGCGTCGACTCCTGAAAGGCCCTTATAACATCTTCCGCAGCCTGTACGCCGCGAAAGCCGTAGTGTTTGCCAAAGGCCGTGGATTCGGCGCGCCGGAGCAGGGCTCGTAATACGCGCTGCTGCTGTTCTGTGGCGGGGCGCCAGGGCTGCTCCAGCCGCTGCACCAGCGATACGCTACTTTTGACCAGATTGCTGGTCACCGAATTCATGGTTGAGAAATTAATCATTTTGTCAAGCCTGAAGTTAGGAGGTTTCCATATTTATCAATCGCCGTCGTTGCCATTCCAATATAGCTATCCTGGCGGCTAAAGTCATCAGAATGATGATACCGCCGAGAACCGCCAGCCAACCCGGGTACTCGCCATAGCCAACAAGTACCCATACAGGGTTGAGCACCGGCTCAAGCATGGATATGAGCGCACTCTCTACTGCCGTTATGCGCTGCAACCCGTATGTAAACAATAAATACCCCATTCCGATCTGTATCAGCCCCAAAAAAGCCAGCATAGCGTGTTCTTCGCCCGTGGCAGGCGCCGACTGCCACCAATGAGGCAGGCCCGCCATCGCCACCCATACATTACCCCAAAAAATGGCCCCTACGTGATATTGGGGCTGGTTGAGGCGCTGGCCCAGGAAAAGTGCGGCCAACAGCACGCCCGAAAAACAGGCCAGCGCTATGCCCAATCCCCCCTGAGTGTCGAAATCTTCAAAAAAAAACAACCCCATGCCGGCAAAACAGACAACCATAGTGATAACGTCTGTGGGGTTTCGCCTGGTCTTGAACAGCCAAGGCTCCAGCAAAAGAATATAAGCAGCTCCGGTATATTGAAGAAAGATGGCGTTCGCCGCTGTGGTGAGTTTAGTGGATAACACAAAGGTTATCATCAGGCCGGCATAGATAAAACTATTGACCCACATCCGCGGATTACCCCCCCAAATATGGCGGCGGTATACTACGGCAAAAAGAGCGCCGGCATAGACCGACCTGTAAAAAAGGATAGTCCAGGCGTCCTGCGGAAGAAGCTTGATAAACAACCCGCCAGTGCTCCATAGCAGCGCCGCCACTGTTGTCGCTAATATACCCCGGGTGCGTGCATCCATCTACATCTCTTTTTGCCAGGCGAAGATACATTTCTCATATCTTTTTGCAGGTATAAACGTTTATAATTGCGCACATACAGGTTTTGTGCTCATCAGCGCTAACTACATAAAATAGCGCTTGCTATCTTTGTACAACAAAATCGTCAGAAAACAAGCGGCCTTCCGCTTCACCAAAACGACTGCATCAAATGAACGTTCGCAATTTAGGGAGCTTAGCCCTCTTGCTCATCTCCTTTTCGACTAACGCCTTTATTCACGCTCAAAGCCAGGGATACGCCCCTACAACTGAAGAGAACAGCTTGCTCTGGGAAATTACAGGTCCGGGCCTGAAAGAGGCCAGCTACCTTTTTGGTACCATACACATGATACCTGCCGAAGATTTTATACTCAATGAAGCTACGCTTAAGGCTTTTGAACGGGCTGAGACCATTACTTTTGAGATCGATACCGAAGAAATGAGTAATCCCGCAGCCCTGTTCTCCATGATGGGTAAGATGTACATGGCCAACGATACTTCTCTCAGCGACCTGCTCAACAAAGAAGAATACCAACTGGTAGCCGATCACTTCGACAAGATTGGAATGCCGCTATCTTTCCTTCGGCGCATAAAGCCTATGTTTCTCAGTGTATTGGTATCCGAAGACCTCAAAAACTTCCAAACCGGCCAGGGGGATAAGATCATGAGCTATGAGTTGGAACTCACCCGCATGGCCAAAGAGGCCGAAAAAGACATTCGGGGTCTTGAAACCATGGAATATCAAATGAGCCTCTTCGACAGCATTCCCTACCGCGCCCAGGCCCGCATGCTGATAGAGGCTGTTAAGGCCGAGCAGGCGCTGAAGGATGGCGATGCCGAAAGCGACGACCTCAGCTTCGACCGCATGGTGGCCTTGTATAAAAACCAGGATATTATAGCCATGCAGGAACTGGGCGATGAAGAAGAAGGTTTAGCCGGCTATGAGGACATACTGCTGAACAATCGCAACCGCAACTGGATCGGCGGCATGACTCAACAGATGAAAGAAAGCGCTACTTTTTTTGCCGTTGGCGCCGGCCATCTGGCCGGCGAGGCCGGCGTTATAGCCCTGCTGCGCGCCAATGGCTACCAGCTCAAACCCCTCCGCGAAGAGTAAAAATCCGGCATGACGCTCGATAACCTAAAAATCATCTCTGCGGGCGCCGGCAGCGGCAAAACCTATCGCCTCACGGAAGAACTGACGGCATTGCTGGCATCGGGGCAGGTGCGTCCTTCGGGCATCATCGCCACTACCTTTACCCGTAAAGCCGCAGCTGAACTTCAGGAAAGGGTACGCGGCAAGCTTTTGAAAGAGGGGCTCACCGCTGAGGCCGACGAGCTAACCAATGCGCTGATAGGCACAGTGCATGGCTTAGGCGTAAAGTTACTCAAGCGCTTTGCTTTTGAAGCAGGCGTCTCTCCTCTGGTAGACATCCTGCCCGACGGCGATGAACAGCGGCTTTTCAACCAAAGCCTCTCCGCTTCTTTGAGTATGGAGCTCATAGAAGAAATGGATGTGCTGGCCGACCGACTGGGGCTGAGCAAGCGCGACCTGCGCTTCGATTGGCGGTTAGAAGTAAGAAAATTGGCCGACCTGGCCCGCTCCAACGATATGTCTCTCGATGACCTGGAACAGAGTCGGCAACAATCCTGGGTCGCCTTTTTAGCCTTTTTACCCGAGGTCGATCCAGGGCTCGATATTCAACAGGCACACGCTGCCCTTAGCGCCGGGATCAAAGCTACCCTCCAATTGCTCACTACCGGAGAAGACAGCACCAAAACCACCCAGGACGTAGTACAACAATTGCGCACATTTCAGCGCGAGTATGAACTTCGCAATGAGCTCGCCTGGCATCAGTGGGTAAAAATTGCCAAGCTTAAGCCAGGCGCACGCAGCCGCGATGCAATGGCATCTCTCCAGGAACTCGCCTGGCAACACGAACGCATACAGGCTTTCCGCGATGATATGAGCCGCTTTTGCGACCATATTTTCGGTACTGCCATTGCCGCCATGCGTGAATATGCCGCCTACAAACGCCGCCGGGGGCTCATCGATTACACCGATATGGAGGTCATGGTGAGTCGGCTGCTCGACCAGCCCATGGTACAGGAGGTACTGAGCAAAGAACTCGACCTGCTTATGGTTGACGAGTTTCAGGATACCAGCCCCATACAACTCGATATTTTTCTAAAACTCTCGCGCTTAGCGCGCCAGAGCATCTGGGTAGGCGACCCCAAACAATCCATCTACGGGTTTCGAGGCGCTGAACCCCGCCTTATGCAAGCC
>CAYOTJ010000385.1:0-4306 GCA_964406855.1 uncultured Saprospiraceae bacterium | reverse complement strand
GTATTGTTCAGCACCTCCTCGGTGAGGCGGCGCGCCTGGCTGCGGGCTACATCCAGCACCCATAAAGATACACCCTGGTCGGTAGTATGGGTGAACGCCAACAGGCTGCCGTCCGGCGACCATCGGAAATAGTTGAGCCGCGGCCGATCGGGCAAGCCCTGTACGGGGGTAGCCGGGCCTTCTGCTTCGAGCATACGCACCGAGACTCCCTGTATGTAATCCTGGCGGCTGGGGCCAAAGTTACGCGGATTGATGCGCAGCCCCGCTAAGCGGAGTTCCTCCTGGGCCACCTCGTCGATGCCCGGATAGCTCGACCGCTCCAGCAACAACAGCCAGCGGTTGTCGGGGCTCAGCAATACGCCCGGCGTAGGCGGGGCGTCTATCAGATCAATAATAGCCTGTGGGGGCGTTTGATAGCCCACAGCATCCTGGGCAAAGGCTGCATGCACGCAGGCGGTTACCAGCATAAGCAGTGACAGTAATTGCTTCATAGCAAGTTTGGCATAAATGAAGTTAGGTAAACGTAGCGCCGCCCATTTTCTCTATAGGTCGGACATCATCAGCAGATCGAGATCCATTGACTTCATATCGAAACGACGACCCAGATAGTCGTTCGTCAGGCAGCCTTTATACGTGTAAATGCCATGCCGGAGCCCGCGGTGCTCCGACAGCAGGCGCTCAACGCCGCCTGTGTCGCCGGCTTGCAGCAGGATGGGCGTCAGGATGTTGCTAACGGCGATAGAGGCCGTGCGCGATACCCGCGAAGCCATGTTGGGCACGCAGTAGTGAATGACGCCATGCTTGATGAAGGTGGGCTTTTGCAGGTTGGTCACCTCCGAGGTGGCAAAACAGCCGCCCTGGTCGATGCTCACATCAATGATGACGGAGCCTGGCCTCATCTTAGCCACCATTTCTTCGCTCACCACCATAGGCGCGCGGCCGCTTTCGGAATGTATGGCGCCTATGGCTACCTCGGCCGTCACTAACTCGCGCTCTAAGTAGATGGGGTTGAGCGAACTCGTATACAATGGCCTACCTACCTGATTTTGCAGCCGCTTGAGCTTGTAAATGTTGTCGTCGAAGATACGCACCTCTGCGCCTAAGCCCAAGGCCGTACGGGTGGCATACTCGGCCACAATGCCGGCGCCCAGAATGACTACCTTGGCGCTGGGAACCCCTGAGATGGCCCCCAGCAGCACGCCTACGCCGCCGCCGGTATTCGACAGCAACTCGGCCGCCGTGAGCATAGCGTTGATACCCGCCATCTCGCTCATGATGCGCACCACAGGGAAAGTATCCGACTCGTCTTTGATGTATTCCATGGCCAGCGCAATGACGCGCTTCTGCCTCAACTTAGCAATGTACTCATGGGAAATGATGGGCAGGTGCAGGGGTGAAATGAGCACCTGATTGGGGCGCATCATATCGATCTCGGGCAACAGCGGCGGCGCCACTTTCAAAATTACCTCAGCCTTGTATACCTGCTCGGCGCTGTAAGCAATCTCAGCCCCTGCCTCTGAGTAGTCGTGATCGGTAAACTTGGACTGGTCGCCGGCGCCCGTTTCTACCACTACCCTATGGCCAAAACGCACCAGCGTAGCCACCGAAGTAGGCACCAAAGCCACTCTATTTTCCTGAAAACCAATCTCTTTAGGAATGCCAATATACATCTGATCCGCCCTTCTGGGCGTCAGCAGCATCTCGGTTTGCGTCTGGAGCGAACCCTCGGTAAATTCCTTGGGCACGGGTATTTTACGTTCCTTGTCACTCATAGAGCTACAAAAATAGCAATTTTCGACTACCGTCAGATAAAGGAACGATTTCTATTTTTACAGCCTCCGGGGGCAGCAGCGCGTCAATGACCTCCGGCCACTCCACAAAACAATAAACGCCGCTGAACAGATACTCTTCAATGCCCATGTCCAGGGCCTCGTCTATGTCTTTTAAACGGTATAGATCAAGGTGAAAAATGGGGCCATCCGCCCCTGCATATTCATTTACCAGCGCAAAGGTAGGACTGGTAACGGCCTCTTTTACTCCCAGCCGGCGGCAAAGCGCCTGAGTGAAGGTTGTCTTGCCGGCCCCTACCGGCCCGGTAAAAGCAAATACCCGGCGGGGCCCGGCCCAACTCAGCAGCTCTGCCGCCAGCCCGTCGAGCGCCGCCGGATCATGGGCAAGCCATTCCATTATTTAGGCTGCACCTCGGCCAGCGCTATGCGCTTCACCTCCTCGTAGTGGAAGCCCTCGTCGGTTTGGCCTTCATCCTGCCAACCCTTCATCACCAGTAGTTGATCGCCGTCGATGATGGTGTAAAAATAGTCGCCGCCGCCGGCCCACCAGCCGCCGCAGGCCGAAACCGTCTGCGCCGGCATACCATATTGCTCGTAGCTCGCCGGCTCAATGCGCTGGCAGGTGGAGATGGTGTCCAATAGCGTCGCCTCATTGGCTATGCGCAGGAACACCTCGGCTTGGGGCGTCTCCGAGTCGGGGCCTTGTAGCTCGCGGCACTCCAGCGTTACCATAAATCCCTGCATGGGCTCCGGTTGGGCGGCTTCCTTATTTTCAGACTGGCCCGACTGCCGGCAGCTCGACAGCGCCAGCGCCGCCAGCATCAGCGCAGGTAAAATACGTAGCATCTGCATAAATTCCAGATAATTGTTGACGTAAAGCAATGCACGGCTCAGGCGCCGCAAAACAACCGCGCAAAGGTAATCATTTTGATCGTATGACTGACCGTATGACTGATCGTGCAGCAGATAGGGGCAACGCAAACACTGCCCCTATCCACTCTATTAGGCCCTACTTAAATTGCCGGGCAATAAACAGCACCGCTATGGCGCCCGCCGTAGCCGTCACCAACGAACCTACCAGCCCGCCGTTCGACGACAGTCCCAGCAGCCCAAACAGCCAACCGCCTACAATACCGCCCACAATACCCAGAATGATGTTGGTAATAGCCCCAAAGCCGCTACCTTTCATAATCTGGCCTGCCAGCCAACCGGCCGCAGCGCCCACCAGGATGAAATACAGGAATGACATAGTACGCTTGTTTTGGTTAAAAAATGGATGCGCCCCCTGGGCGACCTGTGCATTGTGACGGTAAATGTAAGCTAAAGTCTCCATTTTTTGAGCGCTTTCGGGCCGGGAGCCAGTTGTCGTTGTGCAGGTTGGGTTAAACCTCGCGCCGGCCTGAACTAAAAAATGCCGGGCAACAAGCGCCAGGAACGCGCCACATAGGCCGCAAACTCAGGGTCGCTCCCGTACTTCTTCTTCCACTGGGCCTCCAGTATGGGTATGCCGCTGAACCGGATCAGAATAAAAGTTATCCATACTGCGCCGCCGGCGGCCGGCCATACGGGCATATAGCCCATAGCCGCTAAGCTGAGGCCCCACCAAAACAGCAGCTCGCCGGTATAATTAGGGTGGCGCACCCGCGCCCACAACCCCTGCTGCATAAATGCCCCGGGCTGCCTGCGCTTAAAATTAAACTTTTGCGCGTCGGCTATGGTCTCTATCAGCCAACCTGTAGCCGCAAGGGGTAGCCCCACATAAACCCACACAGGCGTTACCGCCGCCGCTTCGGCCAGCATAATGCCCACAAACGGGATGCTCAGGATGCCGCAGGTGAGCCCCTGCATGACCCAAAACCCCAAAAACCGCCAGGGATGCGTCCGGATGTCGTCGAAGCGGCGGTCGCGGCCCATCACATGGATGCGATAAAACAGATACCCGCCCAGCCGAACGGCCCAGACGAGCACAAAGGCCAGCGCTATGCCCCCCATTGCCGTAGGGCTACTCACCCCATAAGCCGCTCCGGCAATGATCGCAAAAGTACCCGCATAGCTGATGTCGGTCAGCTTGTCGGTTTGCCATACCCAGGCAAACAGGTACAAAAAGAGGTTAATGCCCAAAGCAAAACCCAGCAGCGACAGTATGGTGTAGATGGTCATACCCATGTAATGCCGCAGCGCGCTTTTTGTTTAGCCTCCCGGCACAACGCCGGAATAGTATTGCTGAAATCAGATGGGTATAAAAATTGGGGCGTGCCCCCGGCCCCGCATGTCGGCAGTATACCTGAGCTTCAGGTAGTACTTCCTTGAGCAGGGGCCGGGGTCGCGCTGTCCGCTATTATGGGGCCGCCGAGCATTTCACAACCCATGGCAGGGGCTTCAGGCGGCCCCATACCGCTGCCATCGCTCACGCGGGCGCCTTGCCTGTCTTATAGTTCTCCAAGCCAAGATTTGTGAATCCTGACTTGCTCTTTTTCCGTCTGGCGGCGATAGAGCCTATTCAAACTTCCATCCAT
>CAYOTJ010000384.1:0-4310 GCA_964406855.1 uncultured Saprospiraceae bacterium | reverse complement strand
GGTTACACACCTCATCGTGCACCATTCGGCGGGGGTAAATACCTCCGGCGACTGGGCGGCGGTGGTGCGCTCTTACTGGGACTTCCACGTGAACACCAACGGCTGGGCCGACATTGGCTACAACTGGCTCATCGACCCCGATGGCAAGATGTATACCGGCCGGGGCGATAACATCCTGGGCGCCCACTTCTGCGGCCATAATGGCGGCACCATGGGCGTATGCGTGATGGGTAACTTTACCAGCATTACGCCTACAACACAGGCCATAGGCAAGCTCGTAGACTTGCTGGCCTGGAAAGCCTGCAACCGCAACATCGACCCCTTTGGCGAGGCCTTTCACAACTCTTCGGGCTTTGTGGTGCCCAATATCGGCGGCCATCGCGACGGCTGTGCTACGGCCTGCCCCGGCGACGCTTTTTATCCCATGCTGCCAGGGGTGCGCCAGCAAACGTTCAACCGCATTGTGGCGGGTTGCAGCGGCCTGGCAGGCCCCACTCAACTGAGCGCTACGCCCTTGACAGCCACCGACTACAACCTCAACTGGACGGATAATGCCGACAATGAAACGGGTTTTCTGCTGGAACGGGCCCTGGGCGCCGCCGCTTTTACCCCTTTGGCCAACCTGCCCGCCAATACCACCCTGTATGCCGAAACCGGCCTCGACCTGGGGGCCGTATACCGCTATCGGGTGCGCTCTTATGCCGGCCCCGACACTTCGGCCTACAGCAATGTGGTGCAGATAGGACCCCTGACTACCACCCGCGAGCTGCTGCCCGACCACTGGCTGCAACTGTCGCCCAACCCGGCCCAAAACCAGCTATGGCTGCAATGGAACGATGCCGAAGCCGCTGAATACGACATCCAAATATTAGATGCCGCCCAGCGGGTGTGGAAGCAGGACCAGACAGCCAAACCCGCTCTGCCCTGGCGACACAGCATAGAGGTGAGCGGGCTGCCCCCGGGCGTATACTGGCTGCGCCTGCGCACCGGCGGCCGTACCGGCCTGTGGCAGTGGGTAAAATCTTAGCCAAGATCATGATCCAGACCGATATCTGTATCGTAGGCGCCGGCCCTGCCGGCGCCTACGCCGCCCTGAAACTCAGTTACCTCGGTATCCCCAGCATGCTGATCGACAAGGCGCAATTCCCGCGCGATAAGGTGTGCGGCGACGCCCTCAGCGGTAAAGTACCCTTACAACTCAATCGCATTGATCCCGCTTTGCTGAAGCGATTTCAGCAAAACTTTAAGCCGATAGACGTGTGGGGCGTGCGCTTTTACCCGCCCAACAACCGCCTCATTGAGCTGCCCTTTCAGCCGGGCTACCAGCGCAAGCCCGACGAAGCGCCAGGGTATGTGAGCAAGCGCCTCGACTTCGACTACTTCCTGATTCAGGAGGTGCAGCGCTGCCAAAACATAGACCTGCGACTGGGCACGGCCATTACCCGATATGAAAAAACCGACTACGGCTGGCGGGCGAGCAGCGAAGACGACAGCTTAGAAGTGGATTGCCGGCTGCTGCTGGTAGCCGACGGCGCGCACTCGGCCTTCAGCCGCAAAATAGCCGGCCTCGACCAGGATCCCCAGCACCACTGCGCCGCCGTGCGCGCCTACTATTCGGGGGTAACGGGCTTTCACGACCACAATTTTATTGAGCTGCATTTTTTGCCCGACCTCAACCCCGGCTACTTTTGGGTATTCCCCTTGCCCAACGGGTTGGCCAATGTGGGCTTGGGCGTGCGCAGCGACATCATCTCGAAAGAGCGGCTGAACCTGCGGGAACTGCTGCCACAAATGATTGAAAAACACCCCCAACTGCGCGAGCGCTTTGCCAATGCCCGCTTAGAGGGCAAAATTATGGGCTATGGCCTGCCGCTGGGGTCGAAAGACCGGGTGCTTTCCGGGGATAATTATCTATTGCTGGGCGATGCGGGTCACCTCATCGATCCGCTGACGGGCGAAGGGATAGGCAATGCCTTTTATAGTGGAATGATAGCGGCTGAACTGGCGCAGAAGGCCATAGCCGATGGCCGCTTCGACGCCGAATACCTGCGTGCCTACGATGTGCGCATCGAGCGGGTGCTGCGCTCGGAGATGCGCCTGAGCTATAAATTGCAGCGACTGCTGGAGCATCGGCTCATCACCAACCTGCTTACGGGCTTCATCGCCGACCATCCGCGCATAGTGGAGTTGTTTTGCCGGATGTATACCGATTTTGATCTGCGCCTGCAATTGGTGAATCCCGTTTTTTGGGCCAAGGCCTGGCTGAACCGCCGCCGTTGGCAAGATGCCTGACATTTTGGGGCTTGGCGCTAATTTTAAGCATTTATTAACACCCGGATATGTAACAAATAAATGAGTTTCCAGTTATAATAATGGCTTAAGTTTCATAAACTAGTGAGTGTAAAGTGAGCCCCGCACGGCAGTTGGCTGGTGCGGGGTTTTTTTATGCCCTGTTGGCCGGGGCAGCGGTGGAAGTTTACCCGGAAGAGCGCAGCGAAGACGTGGCGGTATGGCCGGCCCCCAAAGGACGGCCATGAGAGGTTTACCCGGAAGAACGAAGTGAAGACGCGGGGACGACGCGGTGGCGCAGCGGGCCTGGCATCAAGCATGGTTCAGGGGGGGGGCGCTCACAGGCCCGCTGCGACAGCCCCCAAAAAGAAAAACCATTTTAGGCCGGATCAGGCGTTGGGAAGCGCAACTCTACGCGCAGGCCGCCCTCGGGCCTGTTGATGAGGCGGAGGCTGATGTGGTGGAGCTCGGCGATGGTTTTGACGAGCGACAGGCCTATGCCGGAACCTTTGATGCGACCGGTGCGCGCGCTGCGGTAGAAGGGCTCGAAGACGAAAGGCATATCTTCGGGGGGGATGCCGATACCATTGTCTTCGATGTCGATGGCCGGGTCGCCGTCGGGCGCGAGGGAGAGGTATACTTTTACCGTATTGTCGTCGCTGTATTTGCAGCCATTTTCCATGAGGTTAAAGAGGGCGGTTTTGAGGAGTTGCTCGTTGGCAGTTATGAGCAACCGGCTTTCGTCGGGGGGGAGGCTCAGGATTTCGACGTGTATGCGGTATTGCGGATGCAGGCGCAGGAGCCAGGCTTTGGCTTCCCAGATGAGCTCGTCGACGCGGATTTTGTGGAAGTTGATGGCGGCGTCTTCGGCAGTGAGCCGGGCCAGTTGCATGAGACGATCAGAGACGTCGCTGAGGGCGCGGGCGTCTTCGAGCACCGATTCGAGGGTTTGGCGGTACTCGGCGGACGGGCGTTCTTTGTTGAGAATGACCTCGATCTGGGCGATGATGACGCTGAGGGGGTTTTTGAGTTCGTGGGAGATGTTAGAGAGGAAGAGCTTTTGGGTGTTGAAGGCCTGTTCGATGCGGTCGAGGAGTTGGTTGAAGGTGACGATTAGGCGGTGTATTTCATCTTGTTGGGGCGAGGGTTGCAGGCGACGCCCCATGTGAGCGGGCAGAAGATTGTCCATTTGATTCATGACGCTGCGCAGTGGCGCCAGGGCCTGGCCTGCAAAAAACCAGCCGCCAAAGGCTACGACAAGGATGAAGATAAAAAATACGCCTACCAGTAGCCGCCTGAGGATGGCGAGGTCGTGGGGGTTGAAAACGCCCTCGGAGAAGAGCAGGTACACCCGACCGTTTTGGGCTTCATATAGAAAGCCCAGCACGTAGTAATCGTTGCGGATGAAACAGCGCTCGCCCTGGGCGCGGACGGCATGGAGCTGGGATTCAGAAAAAGGAGGGGAGGAGGCGTGGTAGTTGTAGAGGCGCCTGAGGGAAATGTCGTAGATAGCTACATTTTCGGTATAGCCGACAGATGCTTTGCCGGGGTCGTAGCGCGGGTGATCGCCGGGTTCGGGCAGGTGGCCGATGGTCATTTCGGCCATCATAATGGCTCTTGAGCGGAGGGTTGCGTGAAATTCGTTGAGGAGGGTGTTCTGAAAATGGAAATAGACGTAGAGCCCGGCTACGAGCATGATGCCTGCTACGATGAGGATAAACTGGAGGGTGAGCCGGCTCTGTATGCGCATGGCGGGGATAGGTGGTTTTAATCTTCGCGCAGCACGTAGCCGCTGCCAAAGACGGTGTGGATGAGCTTGGTGGGGAAGGGCTTATCCACTTTGTTGCGGAGGTAGTTGATGTAAACTTCGATGACGTTGGTGCCGGTATCAAAGTGGATGTCCCAGACCTTTTCGGCGATTTCGGCTTTGGAGATGACGCGGCCCTGGTTTTTGATAAAGTACTCGATGAGGGCTTGCTCTTTGGGGGTGAGCTCGATGGGCTTGCCGGCGCGGCTGAAGG
>CAYOTJ010000383.1:0-4312 GCA_964406855.1 uncultured Saprospiraceae bacterium | reverse complement strand
TCCTTCACCCCGTGGAATATACGCTTCGCTATTCCACGGGGTAAAGTCGTCAGGCCATACCGCTGCCATCGCTCACGCGGGCGGAACGCCAAGCGATAGCGCTGTCTATCGTACCAGCGTCACATCTCCTTTGAGCAACACTACCTTACCTGTACTCAGCAGCACTTCGGCGTAGTAGACGTATACGGCGGCGTTCATGGGGCGGCCCTGGAAGTTGCCATCCCAGCCGTGGCGCGGGTCGTTGGGCTGGAAAGGCCCGTCGGCGAAGAGCTGATTACCCCAGCGGTCGTATATCTGGAAGCGCTTTACTTCTGCTACGCCGGCGCCGGCAAAAACGTAGAGGATGTCGTTGGCGCCATCCTGATCGGGGCTAAAGGCCGATGGGATGTAGACGGCTACCTGCTCATTGACGGTCACGAGCACCTGATCGGAAACGACGCAGCCATTGGCGTCTTCGGCGGTGAGCTGAAACCAGACCGTTTCTTGCGGGTAGGCGTAGCTGATGAGGCTGTCGGGGCGGCTCAGCAGGCCTGCCGGTTGCCAGGTGAGCAAGGCGGGCACAAAGTTGGCAATGGCCTCTAACCGCACGCTATCGCCCAAATTGATGATTTGGTTGAGGCCCAGGTCGAGCAGTAGCTCGGGGGCCGGATTTACGGTTACGGGCAGTTCGGCCCGGCAGTCGTTTTCGTCCTGTACCACAAGGGTGTAGGCCCCGGCCGAAAGATCGGGCAGGGTAGCGGGCAGGGCGCCCAAGGCCGCGAAAAACTGCCCGTCGAGGCTATACTCATAGCCGCCGCTGCCGCCGCTGACGGCGCTCACCACAATGTAGCCGTCGCGGCTGCCAAAGCAGCCCGTCGCTACGCCTTCGGCAGCCAATACAATGGGCGGCGGCGCAGCGAGGGTGATGTCGGCCGTGTCGCGGCAGCCGGCGCCATCGGTAACCACTACGCTGTAAAGCACGTCGGCGGCTAAGTTATCTATGGCTACGGTGGCGTCGCCGGTGCTCCAGTCGAACTGGTAGGGCGCTACGCCGCTGGCTACAATGACGCGGGCGCCGCCGTCGGCATTTTCGGGGCAGCTCACTTCAAAGCCGTCGTAGTCGGTGACGGCTTCTATGCGGGCGTCGAGGTTGCTCACCCGCACCAAGGCGCTGCCGCTGATGGCCACGGGGCAATCGCTGCCCGCGGCTGTGGCCTGTAGCAGACTGTAAGTGGCGGTAGCCGTCGGCGAAACGCTGATGGTTTGGCCATTGACGGCGCCCGTAATCAATATGGGCGCGCCGCTGCCGTCGCTGTAGGTTACATCAAAGGCATTGGCCCCGCTGAGGCTGAGGGTCAGCACTGCGGTTTCGCCGGCGCAGATGTCGGCTCCGCCGCTGAGGGCGGCGCTGAGGGCGGGCAGGAAGTCGAGGCTCACAATCACGGTAGAGTCGCAGCCCAGGAAAGAAGCATTGGGCAGGATCACTACGCCTGTAGGATTGGCGGCGCTAAAGGTTTGGGCGCCTACCGTGAGGGTCTGGCCCGCGCATAGCGTCCGGTTGATGTTGGATACGGCGGCCGGATTGAAGCTCAGACTCACCGTCACCAAGCTGTCGCAGCCGTTGGCGCTGGTGAGGGTAACGCTGCCGCTGGGGTTGTTGAAGTTGAAGGTTTGGTCGCCGATGATCACCAATTCGTCGGGGCATAGGGTGGCTGTAAAGCTGCCTTCGGCCGGCGCAAAGAAGCTGAGGGCTACGTTGACGGTACTATCGCAGCCGTTGGCGGCGGTAAGCGCCACGGTTCCTGTGGGGTTGGCGGCGCTGAAGGTCTGGCTGCCCACGGTGAGGGTTTCGCCGGGGCAGAGCGTTTGCGAGAGGTTCACCACAGGCGCAGTCAGGTAGGTAAGGGCCACATTGACGGTGCTGTCGCAGCCGCCGGCGGCCGCGCCGGGCAGTACGACGCTACCTGTAGGGTTGGCCTGACTGAAGGTGCTGTTGCCCACCGTCAGGGTCTCGCCCGGGCAAAGCGTAGCGCTGAGGTTGTTGATAGCCGGCGCCCGGAAGCTAAGGCTGACGGTAATGACGGAGTCGCAGCCATTGGCGGCGGCGCCCGCGAGCGTAACCGTGCCCGTGGGCATCGCGGCGTCAAAAGTCTGGCCTCCGATGATACGGCTTTCGCCGGCGCAGAGCGTTTCGCTCACGGCAAAAGAAGCTGTCGGCAACAGATTGAGGGCTACATTGACGGCGCTGTCGCAGCCGCCGGCTCCCGCGCCGCTTAGCACCACTAAGCCGCTGAGCCGGCTGTCGCTAAAGGTTTCTGTACCAATGGTGATGGTTTCGCCCGGGCAGATGTCGGCGTTGAAGTTGCTCACCGCCGGCGGCAGGAAGGTCAGCGCTATATTGATGATGCTGTCGCAGCCGTTGGCCGCGCCGCCCACAATGGTTTCGGCACCTGCGGGGCGGGCAGCATCATAGGTTTGCCCGTTTACTACCACCGACTCGCCATCGCAGAGGGTAGGGGAGAGGTCCATCACAACGGGCGTTGCCAAGCGGAAGGAGAGCGTGTCGTCGAGCGCAGCGCCGCAGCCGTTGCCGCTCGTCAGGTTGGTAAAAACGACCTCAAAATCGCCGGGGGCGAAGCTGAAATCGGCCGGGCACAGTTGTAGTTGCACGGCGGCAGCCGGGAAAGTGTCGGTGCGGGTGAAGGCGGCCGTTGCATTTTGCACCGTATAATCGAGTATAAACGGCGGCGCGCCGGTAAAGGCTAAGTCGACGGTAGCGCAGTCGCCCTCGCAGACGAGTCCGCCCCCGGTAGCCGTAAGCCCCGGCAGGGGCGCGCCGGCTACTACCGTGTAGTTAGCCGATGCCTGGCAGCCGTTGTCGTCGGTGACGGTGACGCTGTACAAGCCTTGCGCCAGCGCCGTGAGCGTGTCGCCTGCGCCCGCGGGCGACCAGGCAAAGCTATAAGGCGCCGCCCCTGTGGCGGTCACAAATACGGCCCCGTCATTGGCGTTGGCACAGCTTTCCGGCTGACCGGTGATGGCTATGGTTAGCGGGCAACTGTTGTCGCTGATGACGAAATCACAGCTCAGCGTACAGCCATTGGCATCGGTGAGCAGGAGGTTGTAGTTGCCGGGCAACAGGTTGGGGATAATGGGCGAAGCCGGAGCATTAGCGGGCAGGTTTATCGTCAGGGGGCCGGTGATGGCTATGGTGTAGGGCGCCGCGCCTCCGCCAAAGCTGATGGCCGCTGCGCCATCGTTATTGGCAGGGCCGGAAGCCGGGGCCGACTGCCCGCAACTGAGCGTCAGCGCCGGCGGCGCCACTAAGGTGTCGGCAGCCGTAGCCGTACAGCCGGCAGCATCGGTGACGGTGACGCTGTAGATGCCGGCGGAGAGGTTCATGGGGTCTTCCTGGCCGTCGAGGGCGTCTACGTTCCAATTGTACTGGAGCATACCTGTGCCGCCGGTAGTAGTCAGGTCGAGGGCGCCATCGGCCTCTCCGTCGCAACCGGGGTCGATACCGGTTAGGCTGGCGGCGAGCTGGCAGGGATTATCCGTGATGACGAGGTCGCAGGTGGCCTGGCAGCCATTGGCGTCGGTAAGGGTAAAGGTATAGCTGCCCGCCGACAGCCCTGGCAGGGCGAACGGCCCGGCGGCGGCGATGCCGCTCTGGCTGCCCGAAGTAAAGCCGGTATAGCTGAGGTCGTAGGGCGCCGTGCCGCCGGTGATGGTCAGGGTCGCCGAAGCATCGCCGGCGCCGGGCGAACTGGGGGCCGTAGCCTGGGCGCAGGCCAGCAGCAGCGCCGCCGGAGCGCCAATGCTGACGGTATCGGTAGCAAAGCAGGCTAAACTCACAGAAAGCGTATCGGTGACGGTAAGGATGTACGTTCCCGGCGCCAGCCCCATCAGGGTGTCGTTGGTCATGCCATTGCTCCAGTTGAAAGTCAGGTCGCCCCGCACACCGCCTACATTTGCAATGGCGCTGCCGTCGGCGGCGCCCGCGCAGCTTACGTCCTGAGCCGCTATGCTGAGGTCGAGGTAGCCGCACATGAAGAAGCCGGTGAAGGCCAAGCAGCCGTTGCTATCGTAAAGGTTGATGAAAAACTGGCCGGCCGGCACATTGGTCAGCGTATCCACGCCATTGGCAGGCAGGTTGGCCACGTTGTAGAGGGTGTCGTTGTTGAGGCCA
Organism: uncultured Saprospiraceae bacterium; assembly: GCA_964406855.1. GTDB lineage: Bacteria > Bacteroidota > Bacteroidia > Chitinophagales > Saprospiraceae > JAUMBM01. The sequence continues at coordinate 144 of CAYOTJ010000383.1, read as the reverse complement.
TAAACGACCAGGATGTAGGGCGCAGGGCCATTGCCATAGGCGATCTCTACCACCCCGTCGGCAAAGCCGGGGCCGCTGGCCGGCGACAGCACCGTGGGGGTGATGGTTACCGCCGGTGGCGTAGAAAGGGTGATGCTGCCCGTA
>CAYOTJ010000382.1:3908-4321 GCA_964406855.1 uncultured Saprospiraceae bacterium | reverse complement strand
AATCAAAAACTGTGGACTAAAAACGGTTCGCCGCTGAAATATTACGGCGAACTACTGACGGCCGGCGTGCGCCAGCGGCTGGGCGACGACTATGTGGTAGCCCTGGGGATGCGCTACCAGAACCCATCGATTGCCTCGGCCATAGACGAACTGCTGGCGGCGGGGGTCGACGAGTTGGTGGTGTTTCCGCTGTTCCCGCAGTATGCCGGCGCTACCACAGGATCGGTACACGAGGAGGTAATGCGGGTGCTGAGCCAGAAGGAAAACATTCCGAATGTGCGCCTCATCAACAGCTATTACAATCATCCGGAGATGGTGCGCATCTTTGCCGACCATGCGCGCGCGTTTGATCTAAAGACTTATGATCATTTTATTTTTAGCTATCACGGCTTACCGCAGCGGCAGTTAAGACG
>CAYOTJ010000382.1:2738-3898 GCA_964406855.1 uncultured Saprospiraceae bacterium | reverse complement strand
CGAGAGGGGGGATGCCGCCGAGAGATTTGCGCTGTTAATCAGTTTTGTTTGTCTGCCCAGTGCCATGCCACCACTCGCGCCTTGATGGCCGAGCTGGGGTTGCCGGCTGAAAAATGTACAACCACTTTTCAGAGTCGGCTGGGGCCTGAAGAATGGGCTAAGCCTTATACCAGCGCCGTTATTGAGGAGCTGGCCAAGGGTGGCGCCAAGCGGCTTTTGGTGTTTAGCCCCGCTTTTGTAGCTGATTGCTTAGAGACCATCATTGAGATCGGGGAAGAATATCAGGAGGAATTTGAGAAGATGGGCGGCGAATGCGTAGATTTAGTGCCCAGCCTCAACGACGATCCCCACTGGATGGATTTGGTAGCTCGTCTGGTTGTGTGATCCAAATCACCAACCACACTTGCCGGGTTTGCTTATCTTTGTGAGCATACCAAACGAAGCAAAGCCCGGATATGAAATTTCAAAACTGGCCGGAGCAAAGCCGGCGCGACGAGATCATGGACCTGGTAAGGCGCAGGTTCCCTAAGCTCAATGAACCCGGTCTGCTCGAAGAGATGGCCGAGAATGGCAGCTTAGTAGACTTTAAATCTGGTGAAACCCTCTCGGAATACGGCAGCTATGTACGCTACATTCCGCTGGTGCTGGAGGGCACGCTAAAGGTAATGCGGTCGAGTGATAACGGCGACCTGTTCTTGTACTATGTGCAAGCCGGAGAGGCCTGCGCCTCGTCGTTTACCTGTTGTCTTACCCAAAAGAAGAGTTACATCAGGGCTGTGGCCGAAGACGACCTGCTGGTGCTAACGCTGCCTACCCGCTTGGTAGACGAGTGGCTGACCCGCTATCGCAGTTGGAAGGATTTTGTGATGCAATCGTACGAAGACCGCCTCATGGAGTTGGTCGAAGCCATTGACAACATTGCCTTTTTGCGGATGGATGAGCGGCTATGGCAGTATCTCCACGACCGCACCCAGGCCACCGGCGAACACGTCATCAATGCTACCCATCAGGATATTGCCGACGATTTGCACGCCTCCCGGGAGGCCATCAGCCGGTTGCCAATATCCTGATGGGCAGCATTGAAGACGTGGTCGCCGGGGGCCTGGGTGCGGTCGTCGCGATACTGCCATAGCCCCTCATCCATCCGCAAAAAGGCGATG
>CAYOTJ010000382.1:0-2728 GCA_964406855.1 uncultured Saprospiraceae bacterium | reverse complement strand
GATTTTGTACATAGCGATTCTTTTTTATGGTTCGCCAAGCCAAGATTCGCCAATCTTGGCTTGGCGAACTATAAACTTAGCACATCATGCGATATTTTCCAGCCCTCGAATGGATAAAGGGCTACCGACGCGAATGGATAGGCGGCGACCTGTCGGCGGGCCTTACCGTAGGGGTCATGCTCATTCCGCAGGGGATGGCCTATGCTTTGCTGGCCGGGATGCCGGCCGTTTATGGTTTGTACGCCAGCACCCTTCCGTTGGTTATTTACGCCCTCATGGGCACCTCCCGGCAGTTGGCCGTAGGGCCGGTAGCGATGGTTTCGCTGCTTACGGCGGCCGGTATAGGCACGCTGGCCGAAGCGGGCACGGCAACATACATAACGCTGGCGCTGGGCTTGGCCTTTATGGTAGGCGCCATTCAGTTTCTGCTGGGCGCATTGAAGCTGGGATTTCTGGTGACCTTCCTGTCGCACCCCGTTATTAGTGGCTTTACTTCAGCGGCAGCCATCATCATAGGGCTAAGTCAACTCAAACACCTTCTGGGCATCAACATCCCGAATAGCCATCATGTACACGAAATTGTAATGGCCGCCATTCGGGAAGCGCCCAACCTCAACTGGCCTACCTTCCTCATTGGCTTGGGCGCTATGGGCGCCATTATCGGGCTGCGCAAGCTGCATCCGGCCATACCTGGCCCGCTGGTAGCCGTAGTGCTGGGCATTGCGCTGGCAGCGGGTTGGAACCTCACCGATATAGGAGTGAAAATTGTGGGCGAAGTACCCAAGGGGCTGCCGCACTGGCAATGGGCTGTGCCCAGTATGGTTCAATTGGCAGGCCTGCTGCCTGCCGCTTTGGCCATCAGCTTAGTGAGTTTTATGGAAAGTATAGCCGTAGCCAAAGCCATGCAAAGCCGCCACCAAAACTATAAACTGGATGCCAATCAGGAGCTCTTTGCGCTTGGCGTAGCCAACCTGGCGGGTTCGTTTTTTCAGTCGTTTCCCGTTACGGGGGGCTTCTCGCGCACGGCCGTCAACGATCAGGCGGGCGCTCGAACGGGGCTGGCTTCACTCATCTCGGCCCTGCTCATCCTGCTTACGCTGCTGTTTTTTACCCCCTTGTTTTACTTCCTGCCCAATGCGGTGCTGGCGGCCATCATCATGGTAGCCGTAGCCAAGCTCATCGACTGGCGGGAGGCCGTACATCTCTGGCATGTACACCGCCCCGACTTTTGGATGCTTATTGCTACTTTTATCTGTACCCTTACCTTAGGCATTGAGCAAGGTATAGGCGTGGGCGTGCTGCTTTCGCTGGCAGGCGTAGTATATGGGGCCGCCCGCCCCCACATAGCTGTATTGGGCAAGTTGCCTGATGCCCCCTATTACCTCAACATCGGGCGGCACGAAAGTTTGGAAATACGCCCCGACATTCTGGTGTTGCGCTTTGATGCGCCTCTGTTTTTTGCCAATACCGACTTTTTTCGCGACAACATAGAGCAACTGGCAGCCGACAAAGGCCCCGCCCTTCGCGCCATCGTCATCCAGTGCGATACCATCAGTCAGATCGACTCTACGGCCATGGCTATGCTGGAGCGCACCGTCAGCGATTTTGGCAAACGGGGCATCCGCTTTTTACTGGCGGCCGTTATCGGGCCGGTGCGCGACCGCTTAGCCGGCAGCGGCCTCACCGACAAGATCGGACGCGAACACTTTTTCCTGAGCGTGCAGCAGGCCATTGATCACCTCGATGGCAGGCATCGCTATCTTACCACCGATCAGGTGCAGGAGTACACCCTGCAAGCCGATGAGTAGCCACTGATTTGGGCGCAGGGAATCCGCGCCCCAATCAGTGGATCACTTACTTCCGCGGCGTATTTCGTAAATCTCAGCCTTGAGGATGCGCAGCGGTCCGCCTGTGGCGTAGAAAGTGAGGCGATTAAAGTCTTCCGTTGGAAAGAACACATCGGTGAGCACTGTCTGCCCGTTTTCGGCGAAAAGCTCGCAGGAGGCTCGGTCGAAAAATAACCTCCATTTCAGCATTTCCCCGCGCGCAGCGCGGGGCGCCAGGTGGCGGCCTGCGGCAAACTTAGGCGAAAAATCGGTAATACCCGCCTTGGTGCGATCGCTATAAGCCGACAGCCTCGAGGGGTCGTAGCCTACCCGGTATACTTCGCCCTTGCTGTTGGAGAGGGCAATACCCAAATCGAGGGCATTGACAGGATTCCAAGCCGCTTCCAATACAATTTCAAAGGCCGTAGGCACAAAACCTAAGCGATCGGTAATATCGAGTTCGCCCTGTACTTCCTGGTTTTCCAATACCCACTTGCGGCCGCGCAGCGCTTCTAACTCGGCTACGGGCTCCGACGATAACCTCATACCCTGGGAAGTGCGCCTAAGCTTGAGCGCGCGCGGCAGGGTCATGGCACTGCGCCAGGCTTTGGTGGGCGTCTGCTGGCCATAGTCCCAGTTCGACATCCAGCCCATAAACAGGCGGCGGCCGTCGCCGGCGGGCACATCCGACCAGGTCACACCGGCGTAGTTGTCGCGGCCCAGGTCGATCCAGCGGGCCTGGCCGGGCGTTGAAATTGCGCGGGAGAAGTTGGGGTCCAGCGTTAAGGTCTGTCCATCGAAATCGCCTACAAAATACTGCGTACCCGAGCCGCCGTTGGGCGCGTCGGGGTTGATGCTCACCAACAGCACCCAGCGGGTTTCCGAGCTGCCCTCTATGGTGA
>CAYOTJ010000381.1:0-4331 GCA_964406855.1 uncultured Saprospiraceae bacterium | reverse complement strand
GGCGCCGGCCGAGCGATGAGCGAGCCCCGCAGCGTAGCGCCCCCGCGCAGGCTGCTAACGGAGGTGAATGTTATGCGGGGGAGGCCCCAAAACGACCCGCCCCTGCAAAACGAGCACGGGGCTGTTTTGCAGGGGCTGGGGAGGCGGCGTTGTTAGAAGGTAGCGTCGACGCGCAGCGTGAGGTTGCGGGGCGCCTCCATAAGGGCCGGGCGCAGGGTGTAGGCCCGGTTGGCGACGTTGCCCAGCAACAGCGATACCTTGTAATTATTTTTATCCTGGCCGCCAAACTGGTAGGCGGCGCGGAGGTTGTGGTACCAGAAGCCGTTGGGGTTGGCGTCCTGGAAATTTTTGAGGCCGCCTACGATGATGTTGAAGATAAAATCGACGGCTTCGATGCGGCTGGTGTAGAAGGTTTCAATGCCGAAGAAGAAGCGGTTGAAGTTGGTTTCGGCATCGAGTTTGAAGGTATGGCGGAAGCGGTATTTGAGTACGTTTTTATCGCGGTTGGAGCTGTTTTGCACGTTGAGTTGCCCCTGGGTGCGATCTGTACCGACCAGCGGCGTGGTATCCCAGGCTAAGAAGCGCGGGTCGGCATAGGTATAGCCGGCGAGCAGGCGCAGGGGTATGCGGCCCAGTTGGCCCTGGCCGGCGATGGTAGCTTCGAGGCCAGAAATCTCTGTGCCGCCGATGTTGATGGACTGGAAGGCGCCGATGGTGTAGTTGAACTCGATCATGTCGCTGAAGCGCATGTAGTAGGCGGCCAGATCCACGAAGCCCTCAAAGCTACCGAGGCGGAAGCCTTGCTTAATGCCCACCTCTGCCGACCAGCCCGTTTCGGAGCCCAGCTCGGGGTTGGGCACTACGAAGAAGCCGCCGGCGTCGGTGAAGATGAACTTCTCGGCGACGGTGGGGAAGCGATAACCCTGGCCCCAGGAAGCGCGCAGGTAGGTAGCCTCGCCCATCTGGTAGTTGAGGCCGAGGCGAAAGACGGGGCGGCTCTCCTCGTCTTTGGAGGGGGCTACCGCACCCTGCGGGTTGTTGAAGCCGGGGTTGTTGAGCACGTTGTACTCATAGCGAAAGCCCACACTGGCGTTGAGGCGATCGAAAAATTTCTTATCGAGTTGGACGTAGGTTGCCAGGTTTTGGGAGGTAAAGGTGGTATCGCCATAGAGCTCGGCGCTCACCGAGGTGGCTAAGCCCACTACGCCGGCGGTGATGGCCACATCGGGGCCGGCCAATTGGCGGTGGTACTGATACTCGCCGTAGTACGACTGGGAGGCATTGCTTTGATTGCGGTCGTTGTCGTTGTCTACGCTGTAGAAGCGCCCTAATACGCGGTGGCGGTTGCCTGCCTTATCATAATAGGTGAGGAAGGGATCGAGGTTGTAGCGCAGGCGGCTGCGCTCGGAGAGCGTGGTGGGATTGCCTATATAGGCTGCGGTGTCGGTGAGCCAATAGAAGTAGCTACCGCTTTCGCCGGCGTTGAAGTTGCCGGCCAAGCCATAGCTGAGCCGGTCGGTGACGCGGTGGCGCAGGTTGAAGTTGGCGCGACCATAGCGGCGGTAGGTATCCTTCCGGAAGCTCTCTTCATTGAGGTAGTATCCTCCTACTACCACATCCACCTTCCCGATCTTGCGACGGTGGCTAAGGCTGGCGCCGGCGGTATAAGGCGTGACGCCTTCCTCCTCCCACCAGTTGAGGCGCTCGTCTTTGGGCGAGAAGTAGGCGGTGTAGAAGACGGCGGCTTTGGTTTCGGGTTCGGAGCGCGCATAGGCTGTGCGCACGTTGATGATGCCGTTGAGGGCCGAGGAGCCGTACAGGGAGGATGCGGCGCCCTTGAGCACTTCGACCTGCTCGATGCTCTCTACGGGCACGTCGTCCCAGTTGGGGTAGCCTGCATCGGCCTGGAGGATGGGGACATCGTCGACGAGCAGCAGCACGCGGCTGCCGGCGCCCTGGCTGTAGCCCGAGCCGCTGCGGATGTTGGCAGAACCGTCGATGATGGTTACGCCGGGCACCTTTTGCAGGGCGCCTTCGAGGGAAGTTTTGCCGGTGCTCTCGATGAGGTTGGGGCGCAGCACTTCGAGCGAGACGGTAACCTCGCCTAAGGGTTTTTCGTATTTGCCGCTGGTGACGGTGGCCATTTGGAGCAGGGTGGCCTGTTCTTTGAGGCGGAGGTTGAGGGCAGTGGTTTTACCTGCCTCTATTGCGACGGCAATGGTATAGGTTTGGAAGGCTACATAAGAAACAACGGCCTGATACTGGCCCGCAGGCAGGGAGAGGGCGTAGCTGCCATCTATATCGGAGAGGGCGCCGGTTTCGCCTATCTGAACGGTGGCGGCAAAGAGCGGCTCGCCGGAGGCATCGTTGACAATGACGCCCGAGAGGATGCCGTTAGCGGGGTTGGGTTGAGCGAAAAGGGTGGAGGCCATTGCGAAGAGAAGGCCAACAAAGACAGCAACTGGTTTGCAGAATCGCATCATAAAGCGTGGGTTAAGAACAAAATTAATGGATCGGCGGCAAGGTTGTAGCCGTACTTCGGAAGGTCATGGGAACAAGGTAGAACGTTGCTTTCACTTGGCGCAGGGACGCCGACACTGGCAGCAAAAGTAAGACATTCTCTAATTTGCAACAGGAAATTAACAGGGCCGCGACATAAAATTTTACCTAAGGGCTTTTTTCTTAGCGCAAGAATGAGCAATTTTGTCCGCTACAATCACTAAAAATCGCTTATCTTATGCGAAAACTGTACACGGTTTTACCCCTTTTTATGGTCGCCTTGCTGGCGGCTTTCCAAATGAATGCGCAAAGCTGCACCCCCGACCTGATGCTGCCCGACAGCGTAGTGGTAGATCCCCTACCCTATACCGAGGCAAACCCTACCCGCGGCATTCAGGATACTGCCTGTGCCAACACTCCCTTCGAGACGTTCTTCAACTTCCAGATTCCGCCTACGTTTACCGTCCTTGGCACAGAGTTGCCTGTAGCCAATGTGACTTTAGCTACACAAGGCGCCGTCACTAACCTGCCGGCCTCTATGAACTACGCCTGCAACCCACCGAACTGCGTATTTGAAGCCAACACAACTGGCTGTATCGTGTTATACGGCACTGCCACACCCGCAGAAGTAGGCGTACATGACCTCAAAATCAATGTCGTCATTACGGCGGCAGGTCTTCCGCTTCCGCAGCAGTTGCCCAACCCCAACATTGCGCCGGGCAACTACTTTCTGCACGTGAAGCCGGAGGGCAGCGCCAACTGCACGGTAGTAGGTGTGGAAGACGAAGCCGCAGCCGCTGGTTTTAAGGTGAGCGTGCAGCCGAACCCGATGGGCGACTACGGCCATCTGTCGATTGAGGCCCCGGCTACGGGCGCCTATACTTTCCGCCTCTTCAACGCCATGGGCCAGTTGGCTCAGCAAAGCCGCTTCGAGCTGGTACAAGGCAACAATGTGCTGCCTTTTGACGCCGCAGGCCTGCCCGCAGGCGTGTATGTATTCCAACTCACCGACGGCGAACTTATGGCCGGCGGCCGTTTGGCCGTACAGCACTAAACATGTTATAGCGCTTTCTGCCGGCGCCTCTATATGCCGGCAGAAAGCGGCTTGCTGTTGATTGTCTTTTTTTGCCCGCTTTTTCTTTTTGCCCATCTTCTGTTGTGAAAACGCATCCTTGCTTTGAGGCTTTGAGCCGTTGGTAATTGCATCCTTATCTCGGGGGACCGCCTGGGGCCGTTCCTCTAAAACCATCACACTTATGCGTTTTCAGTTTTTACCATTGATTTTATTGCTGGGTTTTTTCAGCCAGTCAAGCGCGCAAACGGGCTGCCCTGGCTGTGTAGTTGCGCTGCCCGAGTTGCCGACCGACACCCTCTACCTCAGCGATGCGCCCACAGGCCAGGCGGGGGTTTACTACGCCGGCGACCTGAGCTTCCGGCTGCCCATGACTACTACGCCGGTGGCGGCCGTCGACTCTACGGTTATTCCGGGTCTGCCCATCAATCAGATGACCATCACTTCGGTGGCCGGCCTGCCCCCTGGCCTGAGTTGGGAGGCTAATCAGCTCATCTTCCTCAACCAGATGGAAACCGACGGCTGCGTGCGGTTGTGCGGCACGCCGCTGCTGCCGGGTTTGTACGAGGTGCAGGTGCTCATTACGGCCCAGGTATTTGTGTTTACCCAAACGGCCAGCTTTTCCTTTCCAGTGCTTATAGAGCCGGCTGCTACGGTGGGGGAGGGCTTCACCACCATTAATAATGCCGGCTGCCGCAGCCTGCCGGCCTCTTCCGTCAATAATGTTCCGGCGGGGGGCGAGCCCGCCTTCAGCTATCAA
>CAYOTJ010000380.1:0-4348 GCA_964406855.1 uncultured Saprospiraceae bacterium | reverse complement strand
TCGAGAGTCGTAGCCCTGCGCAGGATGCCATTGGTGGGTTGCCCCTGGGGGTCTGTTTCGGCCAGCACGAAGCGCAGTTCCATGTCGGCCGCCATCTGGCGAAAGAGCGGTTGAGATACGGCGACAAAGTCGTCGTTGTCTAAGCGATAGTCGCGATTGAGCGCCTCGATTTGGGAGATGACCTGAGCGTCGCTGATGTTTTCTTCGGCAGTGCGCCACACTATGTGCACCACTACGGGGATCGTAACGATGCCATAGAGGCTGTCGGCGTTGGGGGGCGTAATCGGCGATGGCGGCCAGTTGCACGACTGGGCCGCCACCGCCTGAAAAGCGCTGAGCCCCAAAAAAAGAGGAAGAATGCAGATCAGCATTTGCCACATAGCTCTGCCGAGATAATGGTTTACAAAACCTGCCCTGCGCCCCGGCTTTAACGCCTATTCTTTCAGCAGGCGGTAAAAATCCTGCCAGTTGGGAATGAATATCACCTCCGTGCGCTGGTTGCGGGCTACGTTTTGGGGACTATCATTGGGGTACAGCGGCAAATTCTGGCCCCGGCCCGAAGCGGCCAGACGACTGGGCGTCACGCCAAAGCTATTGAGGGTTTTTACCACATTTACCGAGCGGGTAACGCTAAGCTCTAAGCTTCGGTCGGCATTGCCTTCGGCATAAGCGTGGCCCTCGATGGCCACGTTGAAGTCGTTATACCGCTGAATGATATCGGCTAAGCGCTGAAGAGCATCCCGCCAGCGGATGTCGGAGCTTTGACCGGAATAGTTGGCCAGCAGGTCCTGATAGAGAATAACCACAATATCGCCGTTGCGCTCCATGAAGCCTATTTCATTGGAGGTAAAGCCGTACATGGCCCGCTCCAGATCGGCCATGAGGGCAAATCGGCGGGTTTCTAAAGCAGCAATACGGGTCTCAATTTTGCTCAGCCGGGTTTGCTCGTCGGCCGAGTAAGAAGCCGGAGTGCGGGCCACCATCCCACTATTGGCGCTATCTCCATTGGTACCGCTACTGCCGCCGCCTTCTAAGCGCTGCACTTCCTGCTCGCGGGCGCGAAGCTGGATTTCGAGCTGGCTGAGCATGCGCTCTTTGTTCTCGATTTCCGCCTGGCGTTCGGCGAGCTGGGTTTGCAGGTTGAGGTTTTCCGAGCTGCTGGAATTGAGCGTTTCCTGGTTTTGGGTTACGAGCTGATTGTAGCGGGTAACCATTTCCTGGTAGCTCTTGTTGAGGCTCACGTTGGTAGCGGTGAGGCGCTCCAACTGGCGCATATTTTCGCTGAGATCGGCTTCCGTCTGAGCGTTGTCCGTCACCAGCAACTGGTTGGCCGACCTCAGGCTATCCGCCGTCAGCGATTCGGCCTTGTAATATTGCAGCGTTTGCTCTTGTTCATTGTAGCGCTGCAGCGGCACGCAGGAGGTCAACGCGGCCAGGATCAGAACATGGATAATGGAAATTTTTCTCATACTCGTGAAGGCTTTGATGGCGCATGATAGCCAAAATCGAATAATTTAGCAAATTACCCCTAATTTTGCCACATTCCAAAACAATTTAGCATGAATAGAGCAATGTATGCCCTGTCTTTTATCATTCTGCTTGGCGCAGGATGCCGGCAGGAGCCTACCGAACAGCAGGCAGCAGCACTGACCGCCGCCCGGGAAATGGCCGCAACGCCGACTGCTACATCGGCCAACACGCCCAATCCGGCACTCACTCCGGTAAGCGAACTCAACGACGCGCAACCCGCTCTGGGCCAAACGCCCACTACTACCGACCGAACGCTGACCCTCATGGCCGGCAGCGCCAGCGCATCCAGCGGCAGCGTCGCCTGCCTTGACATCAGCGCCAAAGGCTTTGATAACCTCATCGGTATGCAGTACTCCTTGCGGTGGGATCCCGCCCAGCTCCAGTTTAAGGAAGTAGGCAAGTTCAACCTCAAAAGCTTAGACGCCAACGATTTTGGCGCCCGCTTAGCCGCTCAGGGCGCGCTCACCAGCGCCTGGATTGAAGACAGCCTTCGGGGCGTAAGCGTGCCCGCCGGTACGGTCATCTATCAGGTGTGCTTTGACGTGAAAGCCCCGGCAGGAACTACGGCTTTGGTGAAGTTTCACAACGACCCCACGCCTTATGAAGTCATTGATCGCAACGAAGCCATTCTGCGTTTTGAAGGAGTGGATGGCAAAGTGACGGTAAAATAACAACGCTTGCCTGCCCCGGATGCCCTTTGGCCTCCGGGGCAGGCAGCGCCATAGCGTCATTCATTATCTCAATTCGGCTAAGCCCACCACAAAGCCGTTGATGCGGTAGCGGCGGCGCAGGCTTTGGTCATAGCTCTGGGCGGCAGCCTCCGTTGGGAACGGCCCCAGAATGACCCGAAAAACGGTCTGGTTATTTTCTCCGGGCTGCATACTCAGCAGGATGTTAGAAAACGACTGCGACTGTAGCTCTGCGATCTGGCGCATGGCGTTATCATAGCTGTTGTAGCGGCCTACCTGTACGCCAAAGTCGCCCTTGCCGGGCTTTTCAATGGCAATTTTATATAACCCCTCGTTGGCATTGAAGTCTTTACCCACCAAGTTGCGGCGATCGACGGCCTCTTGAGTAGCAGTCGCTGCGACCGTCGGGGCTTTGGCAGCCGGTTCGGCAGCGCCCCGGGGCGCTGTTTCAACTTCAGGCGCAGCCGTTGGCGCTTTAGGCGCAGAGGCAGGGGCATCGTAGCTGGCCGGGCGGGCAGCCGGAGTGGTCGTCGCCGTGCCGCTTGTTGCCGATGGCCTGGAACTACTGCCGGCTACCGACGTTTCCCGGCCGGGCTTGCTCACTACCTCTACTTTTACGTCGGCGTCGGCATTCATAATGCCTAAGCGCTCGGCAGCTCTCCGCGAAAGGTCTACCACCCGCCCCGTAATGTAGGGCCCCTTATCGATGACCTTTACCGTCACCGAACGGCCATTGTCTATGCGGGTCACCCGAAGCATGGTGCCATAAGGGTGAATCTTATGGGCGCAGGTCATCTCGTTCTTGTTATAGATGTCGCCGAACGCCGTAGGCCTGCCGTCAAAATCATCCGAGTAATGGGAGGCCATGCCGTATTCCACGTCCTGCGCAAAGGCGCCTGATAAGGCAAAGCTATAGGACATCAGCGAAAGACAGATAATGAGCAATTGTTTCATGAATGGATCGTTTTTCGTTATACGTTGGTTGTTAGAGCTGGTTAACAAGTGGTTAAACAATGAATTGCCGCCCGTCCGGGCGCGCTTGCCTGTACATTGAATAACCAAAAGTAGAATTTTATTGTTAATTTACCAAATACGGCCCCTTACAGGCGAAAATCGTAACTTTGCGCCGCCTTTGGGGTATGTCTTACTTAACCAACGTTTGAGAGCGTAAGCATGAGTAAACGCGGAAGAGTTCTGGTGGCTATGAGCGGCGGCATCGACAGTACCGTCACCGCCATGATGCTGCATGAAGAAGGGTATGAAGTAGTGGGCATCACTATGAAAACATGGGATTATGCCAATAGCGGCGGCACCAAAAAGGAAACGGGCTGCTGTAGTCTCGATAGCATCAACGATGCCCGCCAGGTAGCCGTCAGCATGGGTTTTCATCATTTTATCGTAGACATCCGGGAGGAGTTTGGCGACTATGTCATCGACAATTTTGTCGACGAATATATGGCAGGCCGTACCCCCAACCCCTGCGTGCTCTGCAATACCCACATCAAGTGGAGTTCCCTGCTCAAACGCGCCGACGCCATGGACTGTGAGTTCATTGCCACCGGCCACTATGCGCGCATCGTACACGAAAACGACCGCTACTTCATTCGCAAAAGCGCCGACGACAATAAAGATCAGTCCTACGTCCTTTGGGGCCTCAGTCAGGAGTGCATGGCCCGCAGTCGCTTCCCCCTCGGCGGCATGACCAAACCCGAAGTGCGCCAATTAGCCGCCGACTTCGGCTATGTAGAGCTCAGCAAAAAGGCTGAAAGCTATGAAATCTGTTTCGTGCCCGACAACGACTATCGGGGCTTTCTCAAACGCCGCATCCCCGAGCTGGAAGCTCAGGTTGCCGGCGGCAACTTTGTCAACACCCGGGGCGAAGTCATCGGCCAACACCAGGGCTACCCCTTCTATACCATAGGCCAGCGCAAGGGCTTAGGTACCGCTTTCGGCGAGCCCATGTTCGTCACCGAAATACGCCCCGAAAACAATACGGTCGTACTCGGCCATATCGACGAGCTCGTCCGCAACGGCATACAGGTGGGCCAGGTCAACCTCATGAAATACGGCGCCCTGCCCGATGGCCTCGAAGCCGTCACCAAGATCCGATATCGCGATCAGGGCGCCCT
>CAYOTJ010000379.1:0-4363 GCA_964406855.1 uncultured Saprospiraceae bacterium | reverse complement strand
CAGCCCAAAAAATAGCGGCGTCAATTTTTCACTCATCTTAACTTGGAGAACTATATCCGGGTCCGCTATACCCAAAAACTGCCGCCACGCGGTATATCTTAGCCTTAGCTCATCTCTTTTGGGCCCCGCCGCATAACATCTCCTTCTAAAATCATCCTGCGCGGCGCCGGGTGCTCCACTCCTATGGGCACGCGCCCTGCGGCCTTTGAGGGCCCGCAGGGCGCATACCCATACCGTTGCGCCCCCTGGTCCTTACCCCCTGTGCGCTTTACTCCATAGCCAGCGCGCGGCTCACCTTGGCTACCACTAAGTTTTTGCGCAATTGGAAGCCCACCCGACCGCGGATGTCGCGGCTGGAAGCGCCTACCCGAGCTTCGTACTGTCCCTTTTCGGCTACCCAGGCCGAACTTGCCTCATCAAAAGAGGCTAAGGCGCGGGCGTCGAGGGTAAAGCTAAGCGTTTGTGACTCGCCGGGCGCCAGCAGGCGGGTTTTGGCAAAGCCCTTGAGTTCCTGTTCAGGCTTGTCGAGCTGCTGCCGGGGAGCGCTCAGATAGAGCTGGGCCACCTCGCGGCCGGCAACGTTACCGCTGTTGGTCACCGTCACCGAAACCGTCACGCTGCCCTTGAAGCGACTGGCACTGACAGCAGGCGCGCCGTAGGTAAAACGGGTATACGACAGGCCATAACCAAAGGGCCAGGCCGGCTCGACGCCATTTTTGTCAAAGGCCCGGTAGCCCATGTATATGCCCTCGGTATAGTCTATTTCAGCGGGCCGGGCTTTGAAGAACCCCAGGTTGATCTCTTCGCCATACTCGCGGCCGGGGAAGCCGGTGGCCGTAGGATCATCTTCATAACGCACAGCAAAGGTAGTAGGCAACTTACCGGAGGGGTTCACCCGCCCGGAGATGATGTCGGCAATGGCATGGCCCGCTTCCTGCCCCGGCAACCAGGCCAGCAGTATGGCGTCGGCTTGATCGCGCCAGGAAGCCGTCTCAATAACGCCGCCCACATTAAGTACAACAATCACCTTTTTGCCCTGCGCCCGGAATGCCTCCGATACCTGCCGAAGCATGGTTTTTTCTGCTTCAGAGAGGTAGTAGTCGTTTTCGGTCTTGCGATCGGCAAACTCTCCGGAGATGCGGCCGAGGGTAATGATGGCTACGCTGCTCGTGCGGGCAGCCTCGTTCACCTGTGTGGCCGTGAGGGCCATTTCGGGTATTACCGGCGGCGGCATAAAGAAGGGGCGATTTTTGGGATGCTTAGCTTTTTCATCCTTAATGTAGCCTTCATAAGCCGTTTGCAGCGACGCCAGCGGCGCAAGGCCGGCAGCCTGTAGCCCTGCCGTGAGGGATATGGTATAGGCCTCATTGACGTCGCCGCTGCCCGTGCCGCCCGAGATCAGGTCATAGGCATAGATGCCAAAGACGGCAGGCTGGCGGCCGGCGGTCAAGGGCAGGGCTGCTGCTTCGTTCTTTAGCAGCACCATGCCCTCGGCGGCGGCGCGGCGCGCTATGGCGGTGGCGGCTTCATGGTTGGGGTTATTGCCGGGCGCTTGGCCGGCGAAAGACGGACTCAGCCGGATGATGTCTAAAATTCGATTTACATTGGCGTCAATGGCGGCCAGGCTCAGCTCCCCCGATTGGGCGGCGGCCAGTATGGCGTCGTATTGCTTGGGCGTACCGGGCATGATGAGATCGTTGCCGGCCTTCACCTGGGCTACGGGGTCCATACCCCCAAACCAGTCGGTCATCACAAAGCCCTTGTAGCCCCAATCGTCGCGCAGCACCCGCAGCAGCAGGTCGGGGCTTTCGGAGGTGTAAGTGCCATTGATTTTGTTGTAAGACGACATGACCGTCCAGGGGTTCGACTCCTTTACCGCTATCTCAAAGCCGCGCAGATAGATTTCGCGCAGGGCGCGCTGCCCTACCCTCACATTGATGGTGTTGCGGTTGGTTTCGTGGTTGTTGGCCGCGAAGTGCTTGATGGAGGTTCCTACGCCATTCGACTGTATGCCGTTGACCATAGCCGCCGCCATTTTGCCGGTGAGCAGGGGGTCTTCGGAGTAGTACTCGAAGTTTCGGCCGCCTAAGGCATTGCGGTGGATGTTCATCCCCGGCCCCAGGATGACGTCTACGCCATAGGCTTTCACCTCGCTGCCCATAGCCGCCCCGGTCTAATACAACAGCTCGGTATCCCATGAGGAGGCCAGTAGCGAGGCGATGGGGAAAGCCGTAGCATAATAGGTGCGGCTTTCATTAGGGCGGGTAGGCGAAATGCGCAGCCCCGCAGGGCCATCGGCAACCACTAAGCCGGGTACGCCCAGCCGCTGAAATTCGGCCGTAGTGCCTGCGGCGCCGGGCACGCGGTCTTGCGTGACGCCTACCACGGGGCCCTGCCCATTGGGTTGCTGGGCGGGCGGCATACCGGGTATGCGCATGCCCATACCCACCAACAGCCTTACTTTTTCTTCCAGCGTCATGGCATCGATGACCTGCCGGTTTGAGCTGCCCTTCAGTTGGGGCGCCCCTTGAGCCATTGCCCCCGTCAGGGCGGCAACCCATAGCATCATGCTAAGTAATGAACGGTACATATATGGTTTCGTTTTGTTCGATTATTATGGTTCTCCAAGCCGAGATTCCTGAATTTTGGCCTGGAGAACCATACCGTTTGCTGTTACTGCATCATATCGTTGCCCTGCATACCGGCGCGGGTATTTTTGCGGGCAAAGAGGCTGGTATCCATCTTGCCAAACATATACATGAAGTTGAGGCGCACCGTCTGCGGCCCCATGATGCGGTAGGTTTCCTGTTCGAAGAAATCGTTGTAGGAATAGGAACCAAACTTGCGGCTGGCGAATACGTCCTGCACGCTGAGCGAAAGGCGACCTTTACCCTGCAACAACTGCTTTTGCACCGATACGTCTACAAACCAGTTGGCCAAGGTATAGCCCTGAGCCGTATTCTGGCTGCCGCCGCCGGGGCCTCCCCGGAAGGGATCGTTGTTGTTGGAAGGCACAAAAGCGGCCCGGCTGCGGTACTCGCCATTGAGCTGGAACGAGAAATTTTTGGGCAGCCTGAATTGGGCCGTCTCTTTAATGAAGAGGCTGAGGCGGTCGGCATTGAGGTTGCTCTCTACGTTGCCTGCTTCTACAACGGCCTGGTATAGATTGACGTTGGTGGTGAGTTCAAACCATTTGGCTAATGAATTGCGCAGGGTGACCTCAAGGCCATAGGCAGAGGCATAGTCGGCGTTTACATAGCTGGTGATCACCAATTGGCGGCCTGTAGCGGCATCGTACTCGCCAAACTGGTAGGTAGTAATCAGGTTGTTAGCTTGCTTGAAGTAAGCCGAAACGAGCAGGCTGCCCTTACTGAACACATTCTGGTAGGTGAGTTCCAGGGCGTTGGTAAACTCGGGCAGCAATTGCGGATTGCCCCGCCTCAAGTTGAGGGAGTCGGAGAAATCGGTGAAGGGCATGGTTTGAAAAAAGTTGGGGCGATTGACGCGGCGGGTATACGCCAACTGCATTTGGTCGCCGTCTTTATTGAGCTGTCGGGTGACGAATACGCTGGGAAATAAACTAAGCGGATACTGGATGGTAAACGACGAATCGCGGTCGGTGAGCGCCCCGGTATAGAAGCTGCTCTCGGCGCGCAGGCCGGCCTGAACGCCCCATGCGCCAAACTGCCGGCTGCCCTGTAGATAAGCCGCGAAAACGTTGTCGTCAAATTTATAGTGATCGGAAAGTTGGGCGACCTGCTTCCAGTCGTTGTCGGCGGCGCTGAACACAAAGTTCATGTTATCATTGCGGTTGGTGCGCAAAGCGGCGCGCAGCCCGTATTCCAGCTTGGTGTTTTCGTTGAGGGGGTTGATGAAATCAGTTTGGAAGGTTACAAACTGCCCGCGACCCAGGGCATCCTGTCTTTCTAAAGTCTGGGCGTTATTGTCATAAAGCGTGTTGTATCGGCTACCGCCCTCAAAGCGCACCTTGTTGTAGTTAAGGTCAGCCGTCCATTCGTATCCGGGCTTGCTGAACAGATGCTTGAATTGTACCGACGCCCCCATATTGCGAAAATTGCGATCCTGATCGGAGGTGCGCACATAACTTTCAAACAAGGCACCCGAAGGGTACAAGTACTCCGTTTCGGTGGTGATCTCGTCGTTGGGCTGAAACTTGCCCCGGGTGTAGTTCCCGCTGATGGTAAGGGTATTGCGGTTGTCGATGAGCCAGTCGAGGCCGGCGCGGCCATTCAGGAACAGGCCGTTGATATTGGTATACGTCGCCTGACGCAAATTGCTGTAAGGATCGCCGAAATAGTTGCTGCGCACCGTTTCGCCTTCCCCAAAGTTGGCGTTATGGTTG
>CAYOTJ010000378.1:0-4364 GCA_964406855.1 uncultured Saprospiraceae bacterium | reverse complement strand
GCTTCGCTATTCCGCGGGGTAAACGAGCGCATACCGCTGCACCCCCTCACGCGGCTCCGCAGCGGCGTGGGCTGAGGCTAAAATTGAGGTTGACTACTGAACACCAATAGCAGACAAAGCCCATCCACTGCTGTTTTAATTTTAAATTTGCTCCAGCAAATGCGTATCGACGATACTGGCCCATTGCATAGCGGGGTCGTTGAGAAACTCAGGATACTGCAACTCCAGAAATTGTCGATAGAGCGCCTCGGCTTCGGCGGGTTGGCCATCCAAACCGAAAAATCGACGATTATCGGCCAAGCTGCACAGGTGCACCTTACTGAGGCTGGAGTCGAAGTAAGCCTGCAAGCTCTCTGTGAGCGACGTGCGTATGGTAGAGGGGATAATGGCCGGCAGGGGTTTAATAATGGCTTCGATGAGCACGCCTATGGCCCCAATCTTGTAGAGGCTATCGGTGGTACAACGCTCCATTTGGGCCAGCCAACCTGAGAACATCTCAGAGAGTTCATGCGTGTTCAGATGAACGAAGTCTTCGCTGGCTACCACCACATCTGCAATGAGATGAGGATAGGCAGCCGAACTGGCAATGACCGCCGAATCAGGCGCCTCCGCCAAACAGGCTTCAGCATAGGGGCTCCAGATGACGATGGCATCTATGGAGTGGTCGATGAGAAAGTTTTTGGTAATAAGATCAAGATCGGTGAGGCGTTGGGGGTTATGCTCCATATCCTTAGACTCCATGCCGTGCTCCCGGAGGATGTACATGAGAAAGGTATAGGCCGGCGAGTCATGGGGGTAGATGATCTTTTTACCTTTGAGATCTTCAATTTTTTGGATGCCATTGCGGGCAATAATCACATCGGCCCCATTCGACCAGGAGGCCTGAAAGATCACTTTGGGGTTGTGGTCGCGCAGGCGGTGTATGACGGAAGGCAGGCGGTCGAGGGTGGCCCATACTAAGTCGGCCTCGCCGTTGAGCATCGCCTGGCAGGTGGCGTCCATATCGTCGTTGAGCTCAAAGCGCAGGGTGCGCTTGTAATTTTTGTACAGATCGGTTTGCTGGTTGCGCACAAAACCGTTGTTGTACATGATACCGCCGATATAGCCTACCCAGGTGGGAATAACCATCTGGATGCTGCGGGCATTGATCTGCTCGACGTAGGCGTCGATCGTTTCCGTAATTTCCTTGTAGATGACCTCTCGATTTTCGGGGTCTTGGGCAATCTTATCGAAAAACTTTAGCTTTTCAATGTCGTAGGCATCGTCAAAGTGATCGCGCCAGATGAAGTCGCGTACAATGATGGGCACTACATAGCGCTGGTTGTGGCGCTGCCGGGCATAAACGCTTAGCAGGGTGCGTGTTTCAAGATCGAGAACGTCCTCAAAAGCAAAGTCGGCACTGAGCAACAGCAGCGTGATGTCGGCCCGGCGCAATTGATCGCGTATGTCCTGGCTAATGGTGCTGCCGAGAGCAAGGTCGCTCACACTCCAGATGTTGAGGTTTTTATGCTGTCGCCCCAATAGGTTCACGTGCCGGGAGAGTTCCTCCCAGAAGGCTGCATCTTTGGCAGAGTACAATACAACGAGATTGATATTCCTGCTCACAATCAAAGGGCGTTTGGTTTCTACTTTAGTCGCACTGAGGGGGTAAAATTAGTACATTCCCCTGTCTTATTTTGAATTAATGCAATAGGAGGACACTTTGTTACGACTGAGGTAAAAGACTTATATTTGCCTCCTGCTGGAAGACGGCCTGATCTTTCCTCCTCCCTTGCCAAAATCATCGGCTGTATGAAGAGAATGACTTTACTCATTGCGGCACTGTGCGGTACTGCCTCCTTAGCTGCACAAAGCACCCATGACGACCTAACGCAAGGCCTGCGCTGGCGCAACATAGGCCCGGCCAACATGATGGGCCGCATAGCCGACATTGACGCCCTCAATACCGACTACCGCCAGGTGCTATGCGCCTCGGCCTCAGGAGGCGTGTTCAAGAGCGATAACGGAGGAGTGACCTGGACGCCCATTTTCGAGCGCTACGGTTCGGGCTCCATCGGCAGTGTGGCTCTTTTCCAGGGCGACCCCAATATCATCTGGGTGGGTACGGGCGAGGCCGCCAACCGCAACAGCTCGGGCTGGGGCAACGGCTTGTACCGCAGCACTGACGGAGGTAAGAACTTCCGGCGCTGCGGTCTGGTGCGCTCGCACCACATTGCCGATATTGCCCTGCACCCTACCAACCCCAACATCGCCTATGTGGCCGTGGTGGGTCACCTCTGGGGCTACAGCGGCGACCGCGGCCTCTACAAAACCGAAGATGGCGGCCAAACCTGGACCCGACTGCTGGATGGGCTACCCGATGACGGCAAAACAGGCTGCACCGAAGTAGTAATAGACCCCCTCAATCCGGACATAGTCTTTGCAGGCTTTTACCATCGGCTGCGCCAACCCCACCACTTTACCAGCGGGGGGCTACAGGGCGGCTTGTTTAAAAGCACCGACGGCGGCCGCAGTTGGCGCCGGCTCCACAACGGCCTGCCCAAAGGTGAAACCGGCATGATCGACCTCTCCATCTGCCGCAAATACCCCAATGTAATATTGGCAGCCGTAGAAGCCGGTGACAAAACGCCCGAGGGCGAGCCCGGATCGGGCATCTATCGCTCCGACGACGGGGGCGAAAGCTGGGCTTTCCTGCTGGAACACCACGTGCGTCCCTTCTACCACGGGCAGGTAGAGGTAGACCCCCTCAACCCAGACCTCATCTACATCGTATCCAGAGATTTTCGCATCTCCCGCGACGGAGGGCAAACCTTCACAGAGCGCGACTGGCAAACCGACGGCGGTGATGACCATGCCATGTGGATTGCCCCTTACGACAGTCGCATCATGTACCTGGGCACCGACCAGGGCCTGCGCCTCAGCCTCGACGGCGGCCAAACCCTACTGTCGTTCAACAACATGGCCATCGGCCAGTATTACGCCATCGGCGCCGACAACCGCGACCCCTACTGGGTAGGCGGAGGCTTACAGGACAACGGCCTGTGGGTAGGCCCCTCCAACAGTCGCGAGTACAGGGGCATCCTCAACGAACACAATACCTACCTCGGCGACGGCGACGGCTTCTTCTTTCAGGCCGACCCCACCGACTGGCGCACGGTATACATCGTCAACCACGTGGGCTTCGCCGCACGCATGAACCTCCAAACCCGCCGGCATACCTACATCACGCCTACCCCTCAAACCATCAGCAACTACGCCGACTACTTCGACCCCCTGTATCCCGACTCGGCCATACGCTATTCCATTGCGCCCGGCGAGTACTGGTTTTTCTTTGAATACGACACAGGCCGGCAAAAGCTGCCGCCCCAGTTTCGCTTCAACTGGAGCAGCCCGTTGGCGTTATCTCCTACCCGGCCGGGCACGCTGTACTTTGGAGGCAATCATCTGTTTAAGTCTACCAACCGCGGCGAACGCTGGGAGATCATCAGCCCCGATCTGACCACCAACGACCCCGCCCGCCGAAACCCCTCGGCCAGCGGCTACCTTACCAATGATGTCACCGGAGGTGAAAATTACTGTACCATCACAACCGTAGCCGAATCTCCAATAGACGCCAAAACGATATGGGTAGGCTCCGACGACGGCCTCGTACAACTGAGCCGCAACGGCGGCGCCCGCTGGGAAGAGGTAGGCAAAAATCTGCCGCTGGGCGGGCGGCGCATCTGGGTAAGTAGAGTAGAGCCCTCCCGCCATCAGGCCGGCCGCTGCTACCTCACCCTCGACAACCACCGCCAGGACGATATGAAGCCCTACGTTTTTGTGACGGAAGACTATGGCCAGACCTGGCAAAACCTCACGGCCAATCTGCCGGCCGCCTACTCCTGCTACGTTGTGCGCGAAGACCCCGTCAACCCCCGGTTGTTGTTTGTAGGTACCGAGGCCGGCGTATTTTTTAGCCTCAATCGGGGCCAACAGTGGCAGGAACTATCCGCCAGCCTGCCCTCCGTAGCCGTATACGACCTGCTCATTCACCCCCGCGATGGCGACCTGATCGCCGGCACGCACGGGCGCAGTATCTGGATCATGGACGACCTGAGCGCGCTCCGGCAGTGGCACGACTCCATCGCCGCCAAACCGCTACACTTCTTTAGCAGCGCTACCGCTACCCAATGGCAGTGGTATAATGCGGGCCGAAAACAACCTTACTTTGAGTTTAGAGGCGAGAACCCCGCCGCCGGCGCAGCCATACAATTCTGGAGGCCCCTCGATAGCAAGCCCGACTCGGTACTCATCACCATTGCCGATTCCGTCGACACCCTCCGCTGGAAGGCGCCCGCCCACCCGGGCATCAATCGGGTGTACTG
>CAYOTJ010000377.1:0-4376 GCA_964406855.1 uncultured Saprospiraceae bacterium | reverse complement strand
CAGATCGTTGGAGATACGCCGCTCTTTGATGTGCGCATCGTACATGGCTTTTGCTTCTGCGTCCATATTGTAGTAATTGAGGATTTTTTCCGCTTTATCCAACCCCGGAGCGCTAAAATGCTCTGGCAGGCGATTGTTTTTCAAATAGTATATCCACTCATCCAGCGTATCTTTGGCTACATCGTTGAAGCTGTTCACCTTGATGATGTAGTACTCCGGGAAAAATTCGTAAGGGGCGCTCACGTCAAAAACTTCCTTCTGACGCGCATTTACCAATAGAACATCGTGGGTATGGATGCCTCGGAACTAATGGCCGCCTATCACTCATCCTTAACCAGTTTAGTACAAAATTAAGGTGTTTTTACCAGTATTGCAGTTAAATTAAACAAATATCCTTTATGGGGTCATATTCTTGGCTACCCAACCCATTCCCTCTACCCGCCGCATTATCGGAGGTTGCGCCAGGGGGCTGGAGGGCCGCGCCTTAGCGCGGGACGGGCGCGCCCAAACGCGCCCGGCTATAACCCGGAAGCACCCGGCCCCGCCGCGCCCAAACGCGGCGGGGAGGCGCCCAAAACAAAACCTTAAAAATTTGGCCGGATTGCAATAAAACGATTAAATTGCGCAAAAAATCAGGCATGTCGGATAATCGATTGTTTCTGTTGGATGGGCACGCCTTGGTGTACCGGGCGCATTTTGCGTTTATAGGCCGCCCGCTTATCAATTCCAAAGGCGTAAACACTTCAGCCGTAACGGGCTTCACCCGGGCGCTCTGGGATCTTATCCGTACCGAAAAACCAACCCACTTAGCCGTAGCTTTTGACCCGCCTACCCCTACTTTCCGGCATCAGATGATGGATAGCTATAAGGCCAACCGCGACGAACAACCTGAAGATATTACCATAGCGCTGCCATATATTCAGCAGATTTTGCAGGCCTTCAAAATTCCCATCGTCATGGTAAATGGTTATGAGGCCGACGATGTGATAGGCACCTTAGCCAAACAAGCTGAGGCCGAGGGCTATCAGGTGTTTATGGTAACGCCCGACAAGGATTTTGGCCAATTGGTGAGCGATAAAATCACGCTGTATAAGCCCTCTCGCCAGGGCAATGGCATAGAAAAAATGGGCCCTAAGGAAGTATGCGAGCGCTGGGGCATCGTGCGCGTGGATCAGGTGGTGGATATGCTGGGCCTGATGGGCGACGCCGTAGATAACATACCGGGCATACCGGGTATAGGCGAAAAAACGGCCACTAAACTGCTCCAGGAGTTTGATACCGTGGAAAACCTGCTGGCCAATACCGATAAGCTCAAGGGCAAGCAGCGCGAAAATGTGGAAACTTATGCCGAGCAGGGCCGCCTGAGTAAAGAGCTGGCTCGCATAGACATTAACGTGCCCATTCGGTTTAACGCCGTTGATTATAACCTCGACCCCTTCGACCGCGACTGGCTCTCGGAGATATTCCGCGAGCTGGAGTTCCGATCCTTAGCCAAGGAAATTCTTGGCGAAGAGTCGGCCCCGGCCGACAGCCCAGCCAAGCCGGCCGCCTCGGGCGCAGGCGTGCAGGGAAGCTTGTTTGGAGAGGCCGATATACCCGCTACCCCGGTGGCTTCATTAGCCCCGCCGGCTCATTCGGTAGCCGATAACAACATTCACAATACGCCCCACCAATACCACCTCATCGACGATGAGGCGGGCTGTCGGGCGCTGGCGGCCCAACTACTGGCGGCGCCAATGGTATGCTTCGATACCGAAACCACCAATATCGACGCCACCCAGGCCGAGCTGGTGGGCTTTTCCTTTGCCATAGGCGCCGGCGAAGCCTGGTATGTGCCCGTACCCGCCGACCGGGCGGAGGCTCAGGCACGGGTAGAGCTCTTCAGGGCGCTGCTCGAAAATCCCGCCGTTGCCAAGATCGGCCAAAACCTCAAGTACGACGCCACTGTGCTCAAGTGGTATGGCGTGGAACTGGCCGGCGAGTATATGGATACTATGGTGATGCACTACCTGCTGGAGCCGGATATGCGTCATAATATGGACTACCTCTCGGAAACCTATTTAGGCTACCAGCCCGTGTCCATACAAACCCTCATTGGCAAAAAAGGCAAGGAGCAGATCACCATGCGCGAGGCGCCCATAGAGGACGTAAAAGAGTATGCCGCCGAAGATGCCGACATCACCTGGCAACTCAATGCCTACCTCTGGCCTAAGCTGGAGCAGCAGGAAGGCCTCATCCAACTGTACCGCCAAATTGAAGGCCCCTTGGTGAAGGTGCTGTCGGATATGGAAGCCGAGGGCATACGCATCGATGCCGATTACCTCAACGCCTACTCGGGCGAGCTGTCGGCAGAGATCGACCAGTTGGAGAAAAAGGTATGGGAAGCAGCGGGATTTGTATTCAACTTAGGCTCGCCCAAGCAAGTGGGGGAGGCCCTGTTCGATCGGCTGAAGCTGCCCTATCGGGGCGGCAAAACCAAGTCGGGCCAATATTCTACCGACGAAGAAACCCTCTCCGATATGGCCGAGGAAAGCCCCATCGTATCCGATATTCTCCGCCATCGTATGCTCACCAAGCTGCGTTCAACCTACTTGGAGGCCCTGCCCCGGCTGGTAAATCCACGCACCGGGCGCATCCACAGCTCCTTCAACCAGACCATAGCCGCCACCGGCCGCCTGAGCTCCAATAACCCCAACCTCCAAAACATCCCCGTGCGCACGCCCGAGGGCGCCCGCATCCGCGAGGCCTTCATCCCTCGCGACGAGGAACACATCCTGCTGGCCGCCGACTACAGCCAGATCGAGCTGCGCCTCATTGCCGCCATCAGCGGCGATGAAGCCATGCTGGAGGCCTTCCAATCGGGCCAAGACATTCACCGCGCCACCGCAGCCCGGGTATTCGATACCCCCTACGACGACGTGAGCCGCGAGCAGCGCTACCGCGCCAAGACCGTCAACTTTTCCATCATCTACGGCGCCGGCGCTCAGAACCTGAGTCGGCAACTGGGCATGAAGCGCGCCGAAGCCAAAGAGCTAATCGACAACTACTTTGCCAAGTACCCCGGCCTGCGCCAATACATGGAACGCACCGTGGCCGAGGCCCGCGAGCGCGGCTATGTAACCACCCTCATGGGCCGCCGCCGCTACCTGCGCGACATCCACTCCCGCAACTCCCTTTCGCGCAGCAATGCCGAGCGCATGGCCATCAATACCCCCATACAGGGCACTGCGGCCGATATGATCAAAATTGCCATGATCGGTATCAACCGCGCCCTGCGCGAGGGCGGCTTTGCCTCCCGCATGGTCTTGCAGGTGCATGACGAATTGGTCTTCGACGCCCGCCGCGACGAGCTGGAGGCCATCAAACCCATCATTGCCGAGCACATGCGCAACGCCATACCCAACCTGGCGGTACCTATACTTGTGGAAATGGGCACGGGCGCCAACTGGTTAGAAGCCCACTAATACATAGCCATGAACGAAACTTCTTTCTCCATTCTCTCCACGGCCCTGCTGCTCACCTTTGTGCTGGACCCCTTCGGCAACATCCCCGTGCTGCTGAGCCTGCTGCGCGACATGGACAATCGCCGCCGCTACCGCATCATCATCCGCGAGGTGCTCATCGGGCTGGCCATTTTGCTGATGTTCCTCTTCTTGGGCGACAGTTTCCTGCGGGTGTTTCACCTCGAAACGGAGGCCGTGACCATCGCCGGCGGGATCATATTTTTTATCTTTGGCATCCGCATGATTTTTCCCGACGAGAAGGGCAGCGCCGTCTTCCCCGCCGATGCCGACCCCTTAGTGGTGCCCATTGCGCTGCCCATGATTGCGGGGCCGTCGGCCTTGGCTACGCTGCTGGTGCTATCCAACAACCACCCCGGCAAAACCCTTGAGCTTTTTTATGCGCTGCTGCTGGCCTGGCTCGTGAGCACGCTGTTTTTTTTGGCCGCTCCGCTGCTGTACAAAGTGCTCAAAGACAAAGGCCTCACGGCTATGGAGCGCCTCATGGGCATGCTGTTGCTCATCATGTCGGTGCAGATGTTTATCAACGGCTTGCGGGGCGTTATGGGCGCCGGGCAGTAATTTTTTATGGGGCGCCCCCCGGCCCGTCAAAGTGGGTAGTAGGGAGGCGTCGGTTGGCTCCGGTCATTGTGCTGTGCCGTATGGATGGCCAAGTAAGGGCCGGGGGTCACGCTATCCGCTCCAGCCGGCCTTTGGGGGCCGGCGTCCGCTGCTATCGTTCGCCCGGGCCGCCATTTCTTATTGGCGTTGCGCTTCAATGAGGCGAGCTATTATTTCCGGGAAAGCGTCGGGGGTAGCTGCAAATGCCGGTATGCCCAGCGCCGCTAATTGGGCGGCATTATCGTGGTCGTAAGC
>CAYOTJ010000376.1:1414-4400 GCA_964406855.1 uncultured Saprospiraceae bacterium | reverse complement strand
TTGCGCAGTATGTTGTCGAGTTTATCGGCCAGCTCTTCCAAGAACTTCTGCCGACGTGGCATGGTGGCCATCTTAGCTTCAAGCGGAAGCTGAAATAACCCCGACTCATTGATGGCATCTATCAGATTTTCCAGTTTTTGTTCCGCCTCAGCAATGTATTTGCCCGAAGCCAGCTCAGGCAGTACAGTTCGGGCATTGAGGCGATGTGCATCGTCTTGTATCGCCGCCGGCAATCCATTGCGCCACTGATCTAAGCTCTCGGAAAAACGCTTGAGCAATTCCCGCATCGACTCCGGCTTACGCACGGCACGGGCATCAGCCGGCCACTCGAAAGCAAAAGCCCCTCGTTGGGTATGCAACTGTTTCAATTGTTCAAAACCTAATTGAAGTTGTTCCTGCCGATTGAGGGCCTCTCTGAATTTTTCGGAAAAGGCACCATAGAGCTTTAGCGTCGGCTTGGACGATCTCAGCAATTCCTCGCCCACTTCTCCCGCACTATCTTCTAAAAGTTCTTCAAGCCCATGCAGATGCTGGAGTAACTCACGATAATGGCGCTCGTGGTGCTGTTGCAATTCGTCGGAGTACTGCCCCGATCTTCTAATGAGCTGATTGTACAACCGAAGTACATCTTCTTTGAAAGAAGCCGATGTCGATTCAATGAATGCAAGACTTTGCGCCATATCCTGATGCAAAAAAATACCCGCATTTAGCACGCTCAAAGGATGCTGCATGATGCCCAGCGCTTCAAATAAAGGCCGGGCCTGCGTTATGGCCGTGCGAATGGTCTGGTACTCCGATTCTGTATAGTCAAAATGCTGTGGATTAAGCTGCGAAGCAAGCTGGTCTTTGTTTTGTTTTTTCGCCGCCGCCAGATACAAGCCCACCGTATCGCTCCATGAACTGCCGCCAAATGCCCGCTTGCGCACCGCCTGATAGCGTGCGTCTAAGCGTTCCTGCAGGCGTTGTAGTCGTCTCACCGTGAGGCCAAACTCCTGTCGGTTATAATCCGACTGGCGCGCCGTGCGCCTCTCCATTGCAGTTAGTTGGGTCAGCAATAATTGTCGGTCTAACTGAGGGCTGCGCAAGCCGAACAAAGCCCCGTCTAAACCCACTGCGGCAAGGTGTTGCCGGTAAGACTCTAAGGCGGCTAAATCGTTGGCTAACACCAAACAACTCCGCCCGTTCGACAAGGCATTAGCCACAAGGTGCGCTCCCAAATGGGTTTTTCCGGCCCCTCCGGAGCCATGTGCCAACACATGCTTCTGCACCCTTAACGCAGCCATCGCTTGCGCCTGATAAGGATCAAGCGGCAAGTGACTATAAGCATGGTCGGGCAAACTGCCTGCCGGCGCAGTTTCCCGCCAGTTTACAGCCGCCGGCGTTTGTTGTAGTAGCAAATCAGCAGACAAGATGCCGCAGGCGGCACTCCAGATTAATTTGGCATGACCATCCTCCGGACAAACCTCTTCCGGTTGAAGCAAGGGCGCCAAAGCCGCCTGAGTGTCGTTTACTTCCCATTGAGGCAACTGACCCAGGGTTTGGGCCAATTTAGATAAAACAGCAGGCCGAACTCCTTCCCTGAGCGCAGCCTGCAAAGGATGGTTTTCTTGGGTGTCGCCCGGGTTAAGGATGGTATTCAACCAAAAAGGATGCGCCATCGGAGGCTCGCTCTCTGCTATGCTGATCTCCCAGCCCGCCGCCGATTCGCGAGAGGGCTCAAGCCGGCAGGGCCATAAAAACAAAGGAGCAGCGTATAGCGTATCTCCCCGTCGGGCAACAGCAAATGGATAGCCTATGTACAGGTTCCGGTCGGCGCGGAGTTTTTCCGATTGCCGATATTGGAAATAAGCGCTTTCTATCCAGGCCGCTTGTTCGCCGGACGGAGAAAGCAGTTGCTGGGCGCCAGCCCCCGCAAGCCAGTCGTTTAGGAAGCGATAAGCCGACTCCTGGCTGCCGGCCAGCCTGATCCAGTCGTAAAAAAGAGCGTCCTGCTCCCAGAAACCTACACTGCCGTATTTTGCCTGCAATATCATTTTGGGTCGTTGTTCAGCACAATGAATGCTCAAAGGTATGATAATTTGCCTGTCTTCCGAAATACCTCGCCTTAGAGAAAACCTAAATACAAGGAAATTAATCGGTACAAAATACTTGGGTGCGATTTTATAAATCAGTGCCGTGCAAAAAGATATTTGCAATATTTCGGAAAGTTCTGGTATATTTGATGAGAATAATTCCAACGAGGGAGTAGGGGTATGAAAACAGGCTCTTTTTTATGCCTCGCCCAACTCAAAGTATTATTCAACTATAAACAACAAAAAACAACAAAAAGCGGGTTATGTACCATGTGGCCGTAATCCTTACGGATGCCCGGAAACGCATCCTTTGGGTTAATGAAGACTTTACGCATATTACCGGCTATTCGCTCAGCGAAGTGGTCGGTAAAAAACCAGGCACACTGCTCCAGGGCCCCGATTCTGAACCCGACGTAATCATGCGCATTCGCAAAGCGCTCGAAAACGAAGTGGCCTTCAAAGATACCATCACCAATTACCGCAAAAACGGAGAATATTACCCCTGCCGATTGGTTATACACCCCGTGCATAATGAAGAAAATGAACTCACCAATTTCATAGCCTTTGAAGTAGACGGAAATACTACACCCAACGACGATAACCTGCCCATGATGCAAATCAATGAGCGCTACCACAGTAGTAGCCTGAAGGGCTTCGATGAAGTGAAATTATATGGAAAACTCAAAAATCTTATAGAAACACAAAAACTCTATCTCAATCCGGATATAACGCTGAAACAACTGGCAGAAAAATTAGATACCAACACAAAATACCTGTCTCAGGTGGTCAATCACTTTAGCGGCTCCAACTTCCAGCAATTTCTCAATGTGTACCGCATCAATGAATGTGTCTTCCACCTGAAAAATGGCAGTTTCCGTCATCTGACCCTATTCGGCCTGGCCCAGCAATGCGGG
>CAYOTJ010000376.1:0-1404 GCA_964406855.1 uncultured Saprospiraceae bacterium | reverse complement strand
TAAGGTATTCAAAGAGGTGACGGGAGCTACTCCGAAAGCCTATGTAGCCAGCATCCGATAGCGAATTGTCTTTATTTACAAATTCAGACCTTAAACCCGCTTACAGGCTTGTTTCGCTCACTTTAAAGAGGTATATTTGTGGAGCCAGGATTATCTGGCTGAACCTTACTCAAAATCCCCATAAGGAAAGGGGAATTTGTTTTCATATCCCGTTCCATTTTATCAGACGCTCCACTTACCCCTTGGCCCGGTAGTTGCTTACTGGCTGAGAGATACATTCTTTTTACTTAAACAAACAAAAACATGGCAGGCATACGCGACCTGTTCAGCCTTTTCTATTGGCTAGACAACAGCAAAAGTCTTTTTGTTAAAGAAATCCTCAAAAAAGATCAGGACGACTCCGCTTTCCAGCGAGACGGTCGGGAAGAAACAGAACCAGACCTGCTGTACGATGTTTCTGTTTCCTCCGACAGCTAAGCGCTATTTTCCGCCAATGTCTTCAATGCCGAAGCATTACTCAGGATTCTTCAATCCGCCGCCCACTTTTTGCCCATCCCGAAACTCGTATTCTACGGTTACTTCGCCCTCGTCGTTGTAATAGCGCAAAGGGCCATTTTCTTTCCCCTCCCGGTAGTTTATTTCTTTAGTTAGCTTCCCCGATTGGTTAAATTCCTGATAGGGCCCATCCAATTGACCATCTTTATACATGGCCGAAATCACGGGTTGCCCAAATTTATACTTCACCCACTGCCCGTGTAACTTGTTGTTCCGGTAGTGCGCCATCATTTCCGTGTAGCCCCGCTCGTTATATTCTATGTACACGCCCTGATAAACGCCATCTACCATGCTTACTGTCTTCAGCGGAAAATCGCGGGCAAGCTCAAGATACTCCCATGTGCCGGTTTTTATTCCCTTCTTCACAAAACCGCGCTCCAAAACCGCGTCTCCCGTAGAATCATAGCGCATCGCTAAAGATAAACCCTCCGAGCCGGGTACAGCTTCGAGTACATACTTCTGACCCTCAATAGATTCTACTGCGGAAACCGGCCCGCCACAGGCTGCCGACAACAATAGGCCAAAACTCCAAACAAACGTTCGCATTGACATACGGCTCTTTTTTAAACGCGAAAATAACCCACATCTTTAAAAAATACCCCCTTATGCCCCCTTTCATCTTGCTCATCTGCATAAAAAGGCTTATTTTAGCGGCGATAAGCAGTCACGGCAGGAATGAATTTGGAGAATTTTACCGATTTTTTGGAACAACCCACCCGATTGTATCAGCTCAACTACGAAGAGCTGAAAAATCTGGTATTGGCCTATCCCTACAATCCCAACCTGCGCTTGCTTCTCTGGATGAAAGGCCAAATGGAGCACGACCCCCGGGCACAGCAGTACCTACAT